>JALRJD010000328.1 GCA_023255165.1 Porticoccaceae bacterium
CAGATCGACCAGTGCCTTGCGTCTGGCGGAAAAGCCGCGATAAAAATATCCACCCGCACATGGCCGCCGCGCTGCAGGGTAAAGGCGATGCCAAGCATAAATACCATGCCATGCAGATAGGTGATCGACTCCTGCAGGGCAATCGAGCCGCTCTCGAAATAGTAGCGTAGCACCACAACCACAACGGTCATCGCCACCATGGCCAAGGTCAGCCAGGAGATCACCCGGCCGGTAAAGTCGGTCACGTAGTCAATGGCGGAAATAAACAGATTGATTGGCCTCACAGCAGCTCCAGATAATGCCGGTTCAAACCCGCCAAGTATAGCCGCAGTTGTTCGGCTCTGACAGCGCGCCTCGCCGACCTCCTTTGAAGCAGGTCGGCGCCTGGCAGAACCGGATAAATTAAAATTAAAAACCATTAAAGCTTTCTATTAATCTGCCGATCTTAGAACGTGATTGGGATGGTTTCCCCTTGCATTAAAGGCCTTGACAGAGGCAGCAAGGGTAAACCTGTAAACTGCTCGCGCTTACCTTTGCGAGCACTGACTAAGTTGGTGACAGTTATGTCCGGGATTGAAGTAAATCTCAAACTAGGCACACCGCCTGCGCCCGCCCCCGCGGCGGCGCGGCCCGCATCTGGCCCTGCGAAAGCAGCGCCCAGCGAGCCAGTGGCAGCACCAACCAAGTCAATTCAGGAAGTGGGTCGCGATGTGCAGGTCACAAAAGGCGAAAGCATCAAGCAGCTCACTCAAAACCTGGAAGAGGTAAAGGCGGCAGTTAAAACCTTAAATATCGCCATGAGAAAAGCGCCGACCAGTCTGCAATTTTCTGTCGACAGTGCCTCTCATCGCTTTGTGGTCAATGTCACCAACAAAGATACCGGTGAGCTGGTGCGCACGGTGCCAGGCGAAGCGGTTTTGCGATTTGCCGAAAACCTTGAATCGTTGAAAGGGGTTTTATTTGACGAACTCTATTAGGGGTTTGAGCTTTAAACTGCAAAATTGCAAATTTTAAAGTTCCAGCCCAAAGAGAAAATAACCCACCTGGAGAAATCCGGGGCAACAGCACCTGACGAGATACCGACAAAGCGGCAATCTTGCGGCAATTTTTGCGGCAAGATTATGCCGCCGTTCCCTCTTCTTCAAAATAGTCATCCTCCCAAAAACTCTTAACCCATTGATTCAAATGAGTTTATTTTTTATTTCTCCGACTTTTTAAAAAGTTGGCATCAGTATTGCAATTCCTCTATCGCGAGCCGTCAAAAAGCCAACAGGCTATGAGACGGCAATTGGTAAATTTTTAGGTTCATCACGCATTCAGTGTTTGAGCTAAATGAACCTAACGATCCCGGTTGCACAACGCGTGTTTTAACGGCAGCCGATCAAAAACTAGAGGAATTTGAAATGACTGTTATTAATACCAATGTGGGTGCAACCATTACCCAAAACGCTCTGGCAAAAAACGAAAGGTTGATGGGCCAGGCGATGGAGCGACTGTCAACCGGCAAGCGCATCAACTCCGCGTCGGACGATGCCGCAGGTCTGGCAATCTCGGCACGTATGACCGCGCAGATTAAAGGTCTGGATCAGGCCGCGCGTAATGCCAACGACGCCATTGCAATGATTCAAACGGCGGATGGCGCGTCTATCGAAGTAGCCAATATGCTGCAGAGAATGCGCGAGCTGGCCATTCAATCGATTACCGAAACCAATACTGCCACCGACCGCGCGAATCTGAGTGTCGAGTTTGTCGCACTCCAGGCGGAAATTTCGCGTATTTCCACCACCACTCAGTGGAACGGTGAGAATATTCTGGACGGCTCCGCGGGTACCAATTCAGATGGCGTGGTGATCTATCAGGTTGGCGCCAATGCCAGTCAAACAATTTCCATAGACCTTGGCGACTGGGCAACCACTGGCGCTGGCGTATACAGTAATGGTGGCGCAGCCAATGATATTTCTTCGGCGGGAATCAGTCTTAGCACTTCTACTGCCGCGGCCGCAGCTCTGGCAAAAATTGACACTGCCATCAATGGTATTAACACCCAGCGCGCAACCTATGGTGCGGTGATGAACCGTCTTGAATATGTGGTGGATAACCTGTCCAATGTCTCGCAAAACGCAGCCGCCTCGCGCAGCCGTGTTGAAGATGCCAACTATGCTGCCGAGACCACCGAGCTGGCTCGTACGCAGATTATTCAGCAAGCCGGCACGGCTATGCTGGCCCAGGCAAACCAGTCTGCGCAATCTGTATTGCAGCTGTTAAAAGGTTAAACTTCTCTATCGTTTTCTTGCCCCAGTTTTTTAAGGGCCGAATAGTTTTAAGAGCAGAGTAGTTTTAAGAGCCGAGTCGTTTAAGGGCTTAGCACACACGCCATTCCGGTTAGCCCGGGATGGCGTTTTTTTACAGCCATAAAAAATTAAATCCAAATCAGTATTTAAGTAATCCGATGTCATGTCGATGTTTAGGGTACGGACGCGCCAGAAAGCGAATGTAATCTTGGCAACGTGACGAAGAAACCTAATATATTTTGAGGATTTTAAAATGACTGTTATCAATACAAATATCGGCGCTACTATTACGGCCAACTCGCTGGCGAAAAACGAACGTGCAATGAACACAGCAATGGAACGTCTTTCTACCGGTAAGCGCATTAACTCGGCAGCTGATGATGCAGCTGGTCTTGCTATTAGCCAGCGTCTGAACGCTCAAGTTAAAGGTCTGGATCAGGCAGCACGAAATTCCAACGACGCAATCTCCATGCTTCAAACTGCGGATGGCGCGGCAATTGAAATCACCAATATGTTGCAGCGTATGCGGGAGCTGGCTGTGCAAGCTACCAGCAACAGCAACACCTCTGCCGATGTTGCAAACCTGGATCTTGAGTTTAAAGCGCTGGCTCAAGAAATTGATCGTATCGTCGACGCAACCCAGTGGAACGGTGAGAATATTCTCGACGGCACTGGCGGCACAACAGGTACTTTCACCTATCAAATTGGCGCCAACGACACTCAAACCATTGATGTCAATTTTAACGACTTCAATCTGGCTGCTGGCGCAACCGGTGTGATGGGTGCAGACATTAGTGGTATGACTGCTACTACCGCCACCATTGATACTTCAACAGCCAATATTATCGCAACTCTGGATACGGCGATCTCTGGTGTAACGACCCAGCGTGCTACTTTTGGTGCGGTAATGAATCGTCTGGAGTACACGGTTGATAACCTGAGAAATATTTCTCAGAACACTACCGCCTCTATGAGCCGTATCTCTGATGCAGACTACGCTGCTGAAACCACTGAGCTGGCCCGCACGCAGATTATTCAGCAGGCTGGTACCGCTATGCTGTCGCAAGCTAACCAGCAGGCTCAGTCTGTACTGGCACTGCTTAAGTAAGATCTGTCACACCGGCAACATCCAAACCCGGCTCTCTGAGTCGGGTTTTTTATTGCCCGTCATAATCTGTAAAAAACCCCGCGGGTTAGTGCGGGGTTTCTATTGGTTGGCTTTGGGACTAAGAGTAATCCACAGCAGTCTGTTTTACTTACTTATCATAAGCCTTGGAAAGCGATTCCAACTGCCCTTCAAGATAGTCCCTGGTGCCATTGAGGCGCTCCATCATGGTTTCCATCGCCGCGAACTGGCCCAAATAGCGATCATAAACCGCGGCCATGCGTGTCTCGAGTTCTTCGAGCTGTTCGGCATAACTTTCCAGCGCCTCTTCCGCGCTGGTCTCACGGGTGGCCAGCAGACTTTCGCTGTCCGTCAGCCCTTCAAGAGTGGTGGCAATATCCTGCGCCAACCCTTTTGCATCTGTGCCATAGAGATTTTGATCGCTGGTGTTGGCGGTGAGCATCATCACCACATCGTCGTAGCTGTCGGCGATAGCGGTCGCATAATCATCTTCATCAAACGTCAGCTGACCTTTTTGATTGATGCTGATGCCAATATCACGCAGACCGGAAATATCCCCGGAAGCGGTTGATGAATCATCAAACAGTGCGCTGCGCACCTGGTCCATGACATGTCGTGCAACGGCCATATCGCGTACCAGTGCGCCACTGAATTCAACATCTTCCTGTGGCGCCTTGATAAAGGTATCCATAATGTCGCGAAAGTCATTGTAGACCGTAACCACATTTTCGATGCCTGTCTTAAGGGTGCTTTGGTCGCTGCTAACGGTTAAACGCGCCGCTGCGCTGGTGACACTGTTCAGTGTCACAGTCGCACCGCTGATCAGATCAGAGACTTCATTGCTGCTGCGGGTGACCGTTAAACCATTAAAGTCCAACTGGGCATCCTGGGCCGACTGCAAGCTGTTGCCGGCATCGGCAAAACCCAGATCCGGAGTCGAGGAGACACTAAACGCGCCCTCACTGCCCGTGGCGCCGCTGAGCACAATGCGGTAGTTGGCACCGGCTATACCCGTATCAATCAGGCTTGCCGTGATACCCATATCGGCAGCGTTAATGGCACTGACCACGCCGGCTGGCGTATCGGTGGTAACCGTCACCGTGGTGCTGGTTATGCTGCTGGCACCAACGGCAAAGGTAAGGTCAAATGAACTGCCCGCGTTCAACGAGCTGCTGGAGCTGCTGTATTCCGTCGATTTAACCCGCTGCTCGAGAGCAAGCTGGGTAACGTCAATGGTGTGGGATCCGGCTTCCGCAGTGCCGTCCGGCGTGCTAATGCTGACCGCGACATCGGTGGAACTGGCGCTATTGGTGGCCAGCTCATCGGCATCATTGAGCGCTTCAAAGGCGGTCTGCAACAAGCTCACCTGATAGGAGATAAGCCCGTAGGCGGAAATTTTTGCTTCGGTGGCGGCAACCGCGGCCTCGATTTTGGCCTGCTTGGGGGCTTTTTCAATCGAGGTGAGATCGGTGGCCAATTTGGTGATGTCCAACCCCGAGCCCGCGCCCAGGGTGGTCATAATCTGTGACGTGACGCTTTCGGTTGCTGCTACTTCAGCCATCTAGAATCTCACTCGTGCCGGTTACGGTTAACGGATGTAGTCAAACAAACTGAGCTGGGCAATTTTCGCAAAGCTGCTCTGCCCGGCTTCCAGCGACATAATTTCCGAGGTCAGCTGGGTAATCGCCGTGGCATAGTCGAGGTCTTCGGCACCAGACAACAGGGTTTGATAACGCAATTTGGCGTCGGCCAGACTTTCAACCTGGGTTTCAACAATGCGCATACGGCTGCCGACGTCGGCAATTGAAACCGCCAGATTAAGCGTTAGTTCGCTGACCTCGGCAAGACTGTTCTGCAGCTCTTGCGAGTCCTGACTGAGCAGCGCCGCGCCAAAATCGTCGATCACATTAAAAAAGCCGACGCGCTCACTGACACCATCGGTTTCGCGGATCACGCTAGGGAAAACTTCATTGCCGGGACGGTTTAGCGCCAGCTGACGCTGATCTGAAACATCCACCAACATGCGGTTTTGGTCGCCCTGATAAACCAGCGTGCCCGAGGCATCCTCCGCGAAAGGCTTGGTTCTGACCATCGAACCGGCAAACACATAGTTGCCGGAAACATCCTGGGAATTGGCCAGCGACAGCAACTGGTCACGCAGTGCACTGACTTCCGAGGCAATAATTTTGCGGTCGCCGGTGGAAAGGGTGGCGTTGTTGGCCTGCACCGCCAGCTCGCGCACACGTTGCATGACGTCTTCCGCGGTCATCAGCGCGGCTTCCTCGGCGCCGAGGCGACTGTTGATCGCATCAAGGTTACCGGCGTAGACATCTTGCCGATCCAGTGCCGTGCTCAGGCGCTGAATCAGTGCCGCCTGTTCGGGGCTGTCGCTGGGTCGCAACACCTGCTTGCCGGTAGCCAGCTGCGTCTGCATCTCCGAGACTTTCGCCTGCTGCTTGGCCATCTGTGTGGTGGCGCGATCAAATACCTGGCTGGTAGAGACTTTCATCAGTCAATTCCTTAACGAACGCTTAAGATCGATTCAAATAGCTTGGAGGCTACCTGGATAATTTGTGCCGAGGCCTGATAGGCCTGTTGAAAACGGATCAGCTCGGCGGCCTCTTCATCGAGGCTAACACCGGCAATCTGGTCTTTGGATGCCACTGCCTGGTCATAGACAACCTGCATGGCTTCCTTTGACATCATGGCCAGCGCGGCCTTGCTACCGACATTGCCAACCATGCTGATATAGGACTCACTTAGGGTGCGGCCATCATCCAGCAGCGGCTTATCTTGCAGGGCAACGATGCGGCGAATATTGCCATTGTCACCAATGCCGTCTTTGTTGCTGTCAACGCTAAAGCTGTCGCCGGCCAATGGGTTGCCCTGAATCGCCACCACCATGCCGTGATGAACAATATCTTCGCCCTGGCTGTAACGTCTGGTGGCGACCACGGTGCCGGTCGCATCGTCACTGATGCTGTATTCAGTGGCGGAAGTAAAATTAATCGTAAAGGGCTGTTGCCAACTTTTGGCCACCGCATCGGCGTCGGGTTTGCCAAAGCCCGCAGCCACCGAGGCACTGCCGGTGCCGGTAACAAATACCGCGAGATCTTCGCCGACTGATCCATCGACATAAACGCCGGTGCGCAGTCCGAGCACGGCCAGATCAGAGGGCACACCCTGGGCGCCAAAGGTAAAGCGAATTTCCTCATCGCCCTGCAACGCCAAGGTGCCGGTGTAGGTGCCATTGAGCTGCCCCAGCGCATTGCTGCTTGAGGATGCATCCGGGTTGCCGAGCACAATATTGTCGCCCTCAAAACCGGCGGCATTGCTCAGTTGCAGATTGCCGTCGGCGGTCACCGTGGCCATCACATTGCTGCTTGCGGTGGCGGCATTAATCGCGGCCACCAGTTGCGCCGGTGAGGTCAGCAGGCTGCCATCGCCAATATTGACGCCATTGATAGTCACCTGTTGGGTAAAGTCGATGGCGTTGGCGTTCAGTGCAATGCGGTTGCTGGCGGTTGCGGTGACACCGGTTGAGTCGCTGGCACTGTTCAGCCAGGTCGCCATCATTGCCGCAGAGCTGGTATCACCCGCCGCCAGTGACAAACTGCCCAGTGAGGTGCCATTTAAAACCAGGGCATCGGCACTGATTAAATCAATCGCCACCGAGGAATTATTGTCCTGCAGTCGAACAGAATCGGATATGGCGGAGGCGGCGACGGTGGTAATCTCAAAAGCATCGGTAATCCCGCTGTCACTCACCTGCCAGTCTTTGCGCTCAACCTGCTCGGCCAAAAAGCCGTAGGTGAGCTGCATATCCATGTAGGCGTCGGAACCGGTTGCATTGAGATAGCTGTCGCTGTAGCTGCTGTTGGCGTTAAACCCGGAATCGCCAGAGAGCATGGTGGCCTGGGCGGCTGCGTCGAGGCTGCGACCCAGAACGTGAACGCCGTCGGCGGTGACAACCTGAAAGCCAAGATCGCTGTCGTAGGGTACTTCCATCATCAACGATGCTTTGGTGCTGCCCTGGGAAATCACAAAGGCCGGTGACAGATAGTTTGCCGCCACCATTTCGCCAGCGGCGGCACTGGGATTGTTGCCGAGGCTTTCAAGCGGCTTACCAAAATCAAAAACAGTCTCGCCAAAATCAAAACCGGCCGGCTCAACGGCCATACCCTGTTCAAGACTGACGGTTGCCGTGCCAAGATTATTAAAGTCACTCATCACGCGCATGGTGTCGGCGGTGGCCACGGCCAGAGGATCGCTCTGCACCACGCGAATGCCACTGGCAGGTCGAGCCAGCGGATTGATCACATAGCTTTCGCCGTCTGTGGGCATGGCATCAACGGTGATGGTGAGTCCGGCGTAATCAAATTTGCCGGGGCCCGGCGCAGCCTGGGTGGTCGCGCCAGTGTTGAGATCTTCAATGCGCCAGCTGTTCTGCTCGCTGACCCAGGTCATCCGAATGGGGGCGTAGTCAAAGGCTTCAGGATCGGTTACCTGTATCTGCACACCTTGGTTGTTGTTGCCCGCCGCCGCATTCACTTCGAAGATTGGGTCGAGGGCGAATAAATCGGCGCCGGGATTACCGCGGCCATCGAGACCCGAGCGGTGAATCTGGTTGACTTCAGCCACCAGGGTTTGGGCCAGATAGTCAAAGTTGTCCATGGCTGGCGAGAGCGTCTGGGTGCGGAAGTTTAACAATCCACCCAGTGTGCCGCTGCTCACTGCGCTGGCCGCACGGCGGTCGCCGTAGGGCTCGATAATCAAATCCACGCGACCCGGATCGCTGCTATCAAAGGCCACGCCGAGATCGTAGGCGGTTTTGCTGTCGGCAATCAGGCTGCCGGCACTGCTGCCAAGACGCACCTGCACCTGGCCCGAGGTGGACTCGTTAACATGAATTTTGGTCACTGCGGACATGTCGCGCAGCAGTTGATCGCGCTGGTCGAGCAACATTGGCGGCTGACTGTCGAGGGTAAGATTTTTATTCAGCTGCTTGTTCACAAATGCCAGTTTGTCGGACAGGCTGTTGAGGGTGGCAATCTGAGCCGTGATGCTGTCGCGGGTTTCAATTTCGACCGCATCGAGCTGTCCGGAGAGTTCGCGAAAGCGCGCCGTCATGCCATCGGCATCGCGGAGAAAGTTACTGCGCAGGTTAATGGAGGCCGGGTCGGAACTAAGCGCACTGGCCGCGGCAAAAAATTTGTCCATAGCACTGGAGAGCCCGGAGGCCTCGGAACCCATAATATCGACCACGCGATTGGCGTAATCGATCAACGGCTGCTGGGTCGCCAACTTGCTGCCGCTGTCGCGCAGGCTCGACTCGGCGAACTCATCATAGGCGCGCTCAATATTGGCCAGCCGCGCACCGGAACCCACATACACGGTACCCTGTTGGCTCGGCGTATTCTCCGAAGTCTCGGATATCTGTCGCGAATAACCCTCAGTGTTGAGGTTGGCAATATTGTTACCGACGGTTGAAAGGGCCTGGCGATACAACTGTGTCGCGCCTGCTCCGATCGATAGAATATCTGCCATAGCTCCCTCCTTTTGTACGTCGTTAATTAATTAGTTTGTGTCTTTTGCTGTTTTTTACGGCCAGCGCAATGTTAGCCGCGGGTGTCCAGTGGCAGCGCAGAGACTGGCTCGCCACGCTTAAGCGATAACGGCCTGGCCGGGTCGCTCTTGTGCAGTGGCATTGCCGCCGGTGCCTGTTCATAGGCGTCAATCGCCTTGGCCGCGGAGGATGCCTTAACCTGATCGCTGAGCCACTTGCCCATGCCAAAAGTGCCCTTCTGCGCCATCACCTGCGACAGTTCTTCGTGGTACATCTGCTCAAAGGTGTCGAGATTGGATGAGTCCATCAGTTCGCTCTTGAGCGGCGCATTGGCTTCGCGCATGGTTTTAAAAATCATCTGCAAAAACATCGCTTCAAACTGCTGGCCCACTTCCTGTGCCGCTTCTGCCTCGTCACGCTTGGCGCGCGCCTTGAGGTTGCCGAGACCAGCGAAGTCGAGATAGCTTTTGGCCGAGAGGCTAATGTCCTGCATTTAGATCACCACCAACTCGGCACGCAAACTGCCGGAGCTTTTCAGCGCTTCAAGAATCGCGATCAGTGAAGAGGGTGTGGCGCCAACCTGGTTGACCGCATCGACTATGTCGCGCAGATCAACGCCGGGCTGGAACAGGAACATCCTGTTGTTGGGCTCTTCAACCTCGATATCGGCGTTGGTCACACCCGCGGTGACACCCTGGCCAAAGGCGTTGGGCTGACTGATTTCATTGGTTGCGGAAATCTTCACCGAGATCGTGCCGTGGGTCACCGCCACCGCGGTGACTTTGACATTGCGATTGATTACCGCGGTGCCAGTGCGCGAGTTAACCACCACGCGCGCAGGCGGCTCGCCCGGCGTGACATCGAGATTTTCGATCATGCTCATAAAGGCAACGCGCTGCGACGAATCCGCCGGCGCCATCACTGCAATCGAGACACCGTCCAGGGCGCTGGCGACACCGGCGCCAAAGGTGCCGTTAATCGCCTGAGTGATCGCCGTCGAGGTAGAAAAATCGTTATCTTTAACGTTGAGAACAATATATTCAGAGGTATCAAAAGGCGTTTCCACCAGACGCTCAACCGTGGCGCCATTGGGAATACGACCCGAGGTTGGCACGCCAATAGTGACACTGCTGCCCGCCGCATCTTCGGAAATACCGGTGACAGTCATCGCCCCCTGAGCCAGGGCATAGGTTTTGCCATCAACACCGCGCAACTGGGTCAGCAACAGGCTGCCGCCGCGCAGACTTTCGGCGACACCGATTGCCGAGACATTGATATCAATGCGCTGGCCGGGCTTGGCAAAAGCTGGCATCTCCGCGGTAACCATTACCGCGGCGACATTTTCCAGCTTCATCTCTTTCTGTGCATTCTGGGTTGCCAGCGAGGCCATGGCATCGCCGAGATCAAAATCACTGACCGGGCCATCAACACTGACACCCAGGCCCGAGAGCATGGTTTTCAGACTCTGGGCCGAAAGCGGTAGATCTTTGCCATCACCCGTGCCCTGCAGGCCCGCAACCAGACCAAAACCGATCAGTTTGTTGGCGCGCACACCGGCGACATCGGTGAGGTCCTTGATGCGATCGGCGCTTACGCTGGTGGCCAGCAGGGCGCTTAACAGGACCAATAATTTGAGTTTTAACATGCTGCTCTCTCCGACAACCGCTTAGAACGGCCAGAATTTAAACAGAAGCCCTGTGCCCCAGCCCGGCTTTGAAGCCTTGGCCAGTGCACCGGTGCCCCGGTAGGAAATTTGTGCGTTGGCAATGCGCCGCGACAACACGGTGTTGTCTGGCTGAATATCCGCCGGGCGGATAATGCCTTTGACCTGTATAAATTCGCTGCCCTCGGTCAGCGCAAGCTGCTTTTCACCGAGAATGACCAGATTGCCATTGCTCAGCACTTCAACCACCATGGCCGAGATCGAGCCGGTCAATGAAGCCGCCTGCCCTGCTGTGCCGGTGCCATTGCTGCTGACATTGCCGCCGTCTAATTTAAAATCGCTAAAGAATCCGGTGCCGCGACCGATCTTATCCAGTACAGAGTCTTTTTGAGCTACCGTCACCACATCATTGGCGGCCGCTCTGCTGGTAGAGATATCACTGGTGCGCGAGGCCTGGGTTGTTTCGCTGAGCAAAACGGTAATCAGATCGCCGACCTTGAGGTCTCCGCCCTGATAGCTGCGCAGATCGCCAAACAGGCCCATGCCATTGTCAAAAATAGCGCCGGTAGCGGCCGCTTTGGGTGCAGCCGGCACAGGTTGCACCGGGGCAAATTCCGCCGTTGGACTGAGGTTGGGTTGCGATGCACAGGCGCCTAAAAAGGTGGCCGTTGCACTAATGATCAGGGCGCGCAAAATGGTCATGGCTAAGCCTTAAAGGTTATTGTTGAGGAAGCGCAACATGCCATCTGCCGCGGCGATTGCCTTGGAGTTAACCTCGTAGGCGCGCTGGGTCTCAATCATATTGACCATCTCTTCAACCACATTGACGTTGGACGCTTCGATTGCGCCCTGCATTAACATGCCGGCGCCATCTACGCCGGGCAGCACCACAATCGGGTCGCCACTGGCATTGGTCTGCTGCAACAGGTTGCGGCCAATCGGCTGCAATCCGGAATTATTGACAAAGCGCGACAACTGCAACTGGCCAATCTGGCTCGAGCCGCCGCCATTGGCGAGCTCAACCGTAACCGTGCCATCGCGACCAAAGGTCAGGCTGGCAGCATTCTGTGGCACGGTGATGGCAGGCAGTACAGCCTGACCACCGGCGGTGACCACATTGCCTTCGGCAGAGAGCTTGAAGGAACCGTCGCGGGTGTAGGCGATAGTGCCGTCGGCCTGCTGCACAGAGAAATAACCATCACCGGAAATCGCCAGATCGAGCGCGTTTTCGGTGGTGATAATATTGCCCTGGGCGTGTAGTTTCTCGGTAGCGACAACCCGGGTACCTGTACCCAGCATCAGTCCGGTCGGGGTTTCCGACTCGGCATCAACCTGACCACCGGCGGGAACAATGTTTTGATAGAGCAAGTCTTCAAACACCGCACGGTCTTTCTTGAAACCGGTGGTGTTGACGTTTGCCAGATTGTTGGAAATAACCGACATACGGGTCTGCTGAGCAGTCAGGCCGGTTTTAGCAATCCACAGTGAAGCATCCATTGTTTATCTCCTCTTCATTTACGCCTTATAAGGCCTAAGGAAGTCTCATCATTGTTGAGCCAGCCTCATCGATGGACTGGGTTTCTTTAACCAGTTTTAACTGCATTTCAAACTGGCGACTAAAATCGAGCATTTTGACCATGGTCTCTACCGGATTGACGTTACTGCCCTCGAGCATGCCCGGGGAAACCGAAACCGGATTAGGGCCGCTGGGAAAATCCTGCCCTTTCAAGGCTTCAGCGCGCGGTTCAAACAGGCCGTCTTTGCGGCGTACCAGCTCTGTCTCACTGGCATCGCGCAGCATCAACTGACCCACGGCAACCGCAGCGGTATCAGGCTCGGTTGGCAGCTGTGCGAACACGGTGCCATCCGGGCTGATGGTGATCAGATTGCCGACCGGCAGGGTAATAGCGCCGCCCTCTCCCATCACTAACTCGCCAGCCGCATTTTCCAGCGCACCGGTGGAGTTGACGCGAAGGTCGCCACGGCGGGTAAAGGCTATGCCGCCTTCCGGGGTTTGCACCCCCAGCACAGACTGATCATTCATCGCGATATCCAGAGGCCGCCCGGTACTCATCGGCGTACCCGGGGCAAGATTGATCACATCTTCAATGGTCAGTCCCGGCTGAAAGCGTGAGTCATGTCCGGGTCCATCAATCTTGACCGCAGCAGAGGCAATCTGAAAACTGTCCTTAAAACCAATCGTCGAGACGTTGGCCAGGGAGTTGGTGATCGCCGCTCTGACCACAGACTGACTCTGCATGGCTGACAGTGCTGTGTAGGCTAATTTATCCATTTCAGATTCCTCTTATCGCTGATCAAGTCCGTTGTTTAACCCTTTCTTAACCGTTTATTTAGCCGCGGATCTGAATAATGGTCTGGGTCAACGATGAACTGGTCTCAATCGCTTTGGCGTTGGCCTGGAAGTTTCGCTGGGCGGTAATCAGGTCAACCAGCTCTGCGGTCAAATCCACGTTGGAGCGCTCTCGTGCACCGGCACGAATGGTTCCAAATCCAGCCGCACCGGGCTCACCCATTGTGGCGTCACCGGAAACCGATGTGGCGTAGTAACTGGTGTCACCCACCTGACGCAGACCTTTCGGAGTCGCGAAGTTAGCGAGAATAATTTTGCCCAGTGACTTCTGTGAACCGTTGGAATAACTGGCTACCACCAGGCCGTCGTCACCGATGTTTACACCCACCAGATCGCCTTCCGGCGCACCGTTCTGGGACTGACTCAATACCGAAAATGGGCTGTTAAACTGAGTGCTGTTGTCGTAGTTAAAGGTGATATCACCACCAGTTATGCCGGCACTCTCCAATTTCACACCAGCGACTGGCGAGACCAGCGAACCACTGGTATCAAAGGTCAGTTCGCCTTTGTCGAGGAAGATTGGCGTCCAGTAAGGCACGTCATTGGAATCAAACTCACCGCCGTCGGTGGTTTCAATCCAGTCACCCTCTTTGGTCTGGGTGACATAAACAGTACTGGTACCGGAGGTGTCCGGGAACAGCTCAATAAAGGTTGAAGATTCACCAAAGCCCGGCGCGATATTCTCAAGACCCCAGTCAGCGTGACCGGCGATCTGGATAAACGAGTTATCGGTGGTGGTTGAACCGGTAATGGTCAAGGTCTCGGTGGCGTCCTGATAGGCCACGGTGATACCGGAAACGCTGCGTCCCAGTGAGTCGGCCATCAGGTTAATTTTTTGCTGCAGGTGCTCGGTGAAAGTACCAATCGAGTAAAGGCCTTCGTCGAGCTCAATCTGCGCCGAGATCGAATCAATAATCACCGTCATCGACTTGTTGTCAGGGTTTACCGAAAACGCTTTACGCGGGTCGATACCCATCGGGTTGCCGGTTACCACCGCGGGCGTGGACAGCTGACCACGAACGGCTGGAACGTTGTAGATCTGTGACGTCTCAGGCTGAATCACATCTCCCTGTGGCGAGATGCCAAACAGACTTTGAGCCAGATCGGTGGCATCCGCCAGCGCCAGACTTGAGGTGTCGCCGGTGGTGCCCGACGCCACGGTAAAGGCGCCTTCGGCGTAGCTTACTTTCATACCAAAGCGCTGATCGCGGCTGGCGATAATGGCTTCGCCATTCGGCAACACGCCGCGCAGCAAGACATCGGCTTCATCTGTATCCAGTGGCAATAGCTGGGTGCCCAAGGTGGCCAGGTCGTCCGGACTGAAAGTGCCATCAGCAGGCACGCCGAATACGGCGTTGGCGGTGGCGCCACCGTTCAGATACAGAGTGTCAGTCGCGGTGCCTGTCTGCACAAAGCGGAAACCCTGGTTGCTGGCGCTGTAGCTGACTTCAACATCAGAGAAATCGGCACTGTCGGCCAGGGCAGCATTGATCGCATAGGCCAGCGGCTCGGAGGCTACCACACCATCCCAATCCGCATCAGCGGCGTTGGTCAGGGTAGTGTATTGGGCCAGAATGGCTGGAATATTGAGGTCGATCGAGGTGCTGTTGTCATCGCCGCGATAAATTCTCAGGGTCTGATTGTCGGCACTGGAGAAATCAAATTTCTTGCCATCGCCAAAACGCTCGTTAATCACATTGGTCAACTCAAAGGCAATCTCGGCGCCCGACATCGGAGTAGTGGATCCGGCCAGGTGCTCGAGACCAATGCGAACTTCGGTTGAGTCATCAACCGACAGGGTAAACATATCTTCCAGCTGTGCTCTGGTCATATTGCTGAAATCGACACCGTCACTGTTGTTGGTCAGGTTCAAGGCGTCAGAATAAGCGGAGTCCTCAGCAATCGTCAGTTTGGCACTGGCGGGCACAGAGGGGGTCGGCTCGGAGAGCACATCGTAAGAATACTTCTTGTAAAGAGTACCCTGGGTAATCAGATATTTCTCACTCTCGGCGCTGGTGCTCTGCAATTCGAGCAGTTCAGAGCGGGTCTTTAGCTCACCATATTTGTTAATAAAGTACTGGTCGCCGGTGGTGTCGGAGGATTGAATCAGTGCGGTGTCCACTTCCTGGTCGTCAACATAAACATAGGTCTGCCACTTGTTGTATGGCGAGTCCGCTGTCGCGTTGGCGGTTTTCACATAGTAGATAGTCGCCAGGTTGGCCGATCCCGATGTCCCGTATACGGTCAACGATGTGGTCTTGTGGTAGGTTTCCGGCTTCTCCGGATTAAAGGTCTTGGTAATCGGCTCTACTTCGGATGGCAGGTTCAAACCCAACTCAACCTGAGTGGTGGGCAAAAACTCTGAAACCGTCGATCGCGGAATGGTCAGTGCGCTGGGGTCAACACCAAAGTCCGCTTTGTTGGTCGAATCCACCGGCAGTGACTGCAAAGCCTGGCCGGCACTGTTTACCATCTGGTTCTGCTCGTTGAGCATAAAGGCGCCGTTACGGGTATAGATCTTGGTGCCGTCTGATGATTCGAGGGGGAAAAATCCGTCACCGGTAATCGCCAGGTCCAACGAGTTAGCGGAGAATTCAATGTTGCCCTGACTGAACTCCTGACTTACTTCTTTGAGCGACACACCACGACCCACAACACTGGATGCTTTTTCCAGAGGCGAGGTCGCAAAAATATCGCCGAAGTCGGTGTCGGAGCGCTTAAAACCGCCGGTACCGGAGTTGGCAATATTGTTCGAGGTTACCGACAGCTGCGTGGTCGCTGCGTTGAGTCCTGTTAACGAGGTATAAAATGACATAAGTTATTCTCCAATTACCTTTTTAATTCTTCTGTTAAATTGCAATGCGTTCGATATCGGCAAGCGCGACAAACACGTCGTCTCCGACTTCAAGGGTTATTTGCTGAGCGTTCGGATCCCAGCTGACACTTCGGACATCGGCCATAGTGGTCACTGGCACTGTCTCTAATTTTCCATTGATCACCGCACTCGCGGTCATCAGATAACTTCCCTGCGGGGCAATCTCACCGTTGCGATCGCGGCCATTCCAATTCAGCTCCGCGCGTCCTGGCAGACGTCCGCCCTGGGTGTCGCGGTAAACCAGTTCGCCACTAACCGGGTTGTAGACACTGAAAATAATCGACTGGGCGCCGTTGGCGAGGTCGATGGAACCGGAGGTAATGGCGCCATTGCCACCGGTAAAGTGACCGCCAGCCACCTCAACTTTTTTGCCCACCAGATTGGCGCCTGCAACCATTTGATCCTGGCGCATGCCATTGACCATATTGTCGAGCGAGCCCTGCATACCTTTAATACCTTCCAGAGATGAGAACTCGGCGAGCTGGGAAACAAAGGCTTCGTTGTCCATCGGGTCGAGGGGATTCTGGTTTTGCAGCTGCGCGGTAAACAGAGTCAAAAAAGCGTCGCGGCCAAGCTCGTCTTCGCCATAGGCGACCGCCTTTTGCTGCTCGTTGTACTGCTCGCTGGTCAAAAATGTGGTGTCTGTAACTGTGCTAACCATGGTTGTTTTTCCTGGGGCCTTTGCTACAAGCCCTGTTTTTACAAGCTCTGTTTTTTACAAGCTCTGTTATTAAGCTTTTATGATATCGAGGGTGCGCATCATCAATTCGCGCGCCGTGTTGACCACTTCAACATTGTTCTGATAGCTGCGTGCCGCGCCCATCATCTCGACCATCTCGGTGACTTCATTGACGTTGGAGCCGTAGACAAAACCGTCTTTGTCAGCCATCGGGTTACCCGGATCGTGCATCTTTTTCGTCGGCGCCTGATCATCGACCATGCCGGCAATTTTTACTCCGCCGAGATACTGCGCTCCCTGAGTTAACTGGTGCTCGTAGAGCAGCGCTTCAAATACAGGGCGCTTGCCCTTGTAAGCCTCTTCAGGAGAACTGCTAACCGTTCCGGCGTTGGCCATATTCGATGCGGTCGAGTTCATGCGCACCATCTGCGCGTTCATCGCCGTCCCGGCGATACCAAAAATATTTCCGATAGACATTACTGTTACTCTCCTCGCAGCGCTTTTCTGATGCCGCTAATGTTGCCTTCAATAAATCTCAAGGTGGCCTGGTACTCCGCTGCCGCCTTACCATACTTGGCGTGCTCGACAGAGATATCCACGGTGTTGCCATCCAGTGCGGTGTTGAATGGCACGGTGTAAACCATTTCCGAATCGATATTGGCAGCCTGCTTGATATGGCCAGAATGGGTGGCAAGCATCGCGCCCGAGCGCTGAACATTGCGCAGCACATTTTCAAAATCGATGTCGCGAGCTTTAAAGCCCGGTGTGTCAGCGTTGGCGATATTGCGCGAGATCACTTCCATGCGCCTGGCACGCAAATCCAGTGCCTTCTCGTGTACCCCAAAAGCTGCATCAAAAATTTTCATCATCAATTCACTGTTAAATGACTCAAGTTATTTTGTTATCGGTCGATTAGTCTCTGCGTGGTCAACACAACGTCACTAAAAGAACCTCTCAATCCCGAGAATGCAAAAGCAATGCCAACCATTTTCGGATTGCCGCATTTAATTAATTTATTGCTTTAAAACCAATAAGTTAAAAAACTGTTTCGCCAGTATCAAAAACCGCATTGCCGCTTTTCCGGCAGCTCTTTGCCGCCCGGCTTTGCCGCTATGTCGGTATTGCGTCACCCGCTGCCAGCACGCATACTCGCGCCATGCACAGGTTTAAAAAATTACTTTGCTTTTTTCTCGCCGGCAGTCTCGCACTAGGCTTTGCCGCTAGCGTCGCGGCGCTTGATGGCTCAGCAGAAGGCCACAGTAATAGCGTGCGTAATAATCTGGATAGCAAGCATATTCTGGTCTCGCAGACGCAGCGCTGGGTGGCGCAGAACCGTCAGCTGGATCAATCGGTTATCGAAGTGGCGCCATCGGATCGACGTTTGATTATTCCGCTCTGTGACAGTCCATTTGAATTTAACTACCCCTTTGCCACCAGCCAAAAAACCGTGCGTGCCAGCTGCCCGGAAAGCGGCTGGCAAATCTTTTTGGGTATCAATATTCACCAGACAGACAATGCGCTGCGTTACACCGGCAGCTTTGGTGCCGGTCATCAGCTCAGCGTCGCGGATATCGAGTCGGTCAATCTGAGCAGTCCGATAGCCGGGCTGGCGAGCGATGCCTCTGCAATAGAAGGTTTAACCTTGTCGGTAGCGGTTAGAGCCGGCGATCTGGTGATGCAGAGGCAACTCTCAACCAGCATTGAAGCCTTTCGGCTGAAACGGGATATTCTTGCCGGCGAGACCATTGATAGTGGCGCGCTGGAAATGGTGTTGCTGGCCGCGGCCACTCTGACCGAAAACCAGAAACTCTCTGCTGACAGGCTAAATGGCGCCCGCGCGGCGCGGGACCTGAAGAGGGGCAAGCTGCTCTCCAGCTACGATATCAAAGAGAAACATCTGGTATTAATCACCCAGGCTGGCATTGCCCGTGGCCAACCAGTGACCCGTGCCAATATTGCCCTGCAAGATTATTACGGCAAGTTGCCCGGCGATGCACTGCAGGATTACAACAGCGCGGAGCAGATGCAGGCGATTCGCAATTTACCTGCCGGTCATCTGTTGCGACTTTCTGATCTGACACCGGTGAATATTATTCGCAAAGGTGACAATGTGCAGTTAACAGTGCGCTCCGGGGCGCTGGAGATCAGCGTGACCATGCTGGCACTGGAAAATGCACGCCAGGATCAGCGTGTTTTACTGTTAAATCCGGAATCCAATGAAGAGATTCAAGCCATCGCAACCGGGCCGGGGCAGGCGCGAGGCCTTTGATCACAAGCGCTGTAGGCTGATGCAATCACTCTTGTAATAAAGGCTAAATTAATTTCAAACTTTCGCTGTAGAAAAAATAACTTGTGTCGATATACTAAGAGACGAGACAGAATCCCGGGTAAAAGAGCCTGGAAGGAAGACAAAAATGACTGACGGTATTTCGAAAATTGGGCGCAGCGCGGTTGAGATGAACAGCTCCGCCGACAAGCTCAAAAATAAAGAAGCAAACGAAGCCAAAGCTGAAAAGCCCGCGGCGGCCAGCTATGCGCCGGCCAATGACGAAGTAATTCTCAGCAAGACGGCTGAGACCGCGCTGGCTGCTGGTGATTTTGATGAGGCCAAAGTGGCTGAAATCAAACAGGCCATCGCCGAGGGCAACTATCCCCTGGATGAACGGCGCATCGCTGAAAGCTTTGTCGCTATTGAAGCCATGCTGGGCGGCAAATAAGTCCGGTGGAAAATAAGCTGAGTAAAAAAATTAAATCGGATTCTGGTTATCCAATATTCGGATAACCAGAACTCTGTTTAAATCTCTGTAAACTGTCTTCCCCGTTTTTAAGAATCGCTTGGCTAAAACGCCGAAATAACTCGCCACTCGCTCGCACCGCCTTACTTACAGATAATTAATCTTCTATATAAGTGCTATTCGTTTCTCCCGGACATTTACCTTAAGCATAAATCCCCTTCCGTATTTATCTGCTTCACAGTATGCTTGATTTATGACTGACTCCGACCTCAACCATCTGACACAGACTGTGCACAAAGCGCAGGCGCTGAAGCGTGTGCTCGACAGCGAGTTTGAGGCGCTCAAGCAACAGGATCTGGCCACCTTTGAAACATTGCAGGCGCAAAAACTGGAGATTCTGCATTTTCTCTCCAGCGAGGAGTTGCTGGAAAAAGTCCGGGCCCATACAGATGATCAGGACAAGGCGGCGGCCACCGTGGTGATCTGGGATCAGGTGACGGCACTGATGACCGAGTGTCGGGATTTACATCGCCGCAATGAAATTTTAATTAACCATAAACTCGAAACCATTCGCGGTGCGCTGCAAACCATTCAGTCGCCAGACCCGTTGAACAGCGTTGAGATCTACGATCGCCTTGGCAAGTTACGGCCCAATCGCAACCGCACCACCATGGGTGACGCCTAGAATTTAACAACACCGATTTTAATACGAGCCTTTTTCATCCCCCGGCTCCATCCCTTTGAGCCAGTAAACCCAGGATAAAATCACCGACACCGCAACATAGAGACTTTCGGGAATTTCGTTATTCAGCTCAAGCTGCCCCAATAGCGCGACCAACTGCGGATCTTCGGCAATATAGATACCCTGCTTTTTGGCCTCTTCAATAATCATCTCGGCGATATCGCCCTGACCTTTGGCGGTCATAACCGGCACTGAACGTTTGCCATATTCAAGGGCGACCGCGCGGCGGGTTGGTTTATAGCTGCTCATGTGCTGACATCCACAACCTGGCCGCTGCCGCCGAGCCCCTCACTGAGCGAGGGTCGCGGCGCGCTGAGCACATCGAGTTTTTCCAGGGTCAGACCAAAGCGCTGCAGTTCATACTCCAGCTCGCTGGCAGCTGATCGTGCGCGCTGAGCCACATCCCCGTAGGGAGCCCACAGTATCATTTCAATGTTGGCGGCGGATTTTAAGGTTGTTTTTAACCATAGCTCGCCGAGGTTGGGGGTCTCTGTGTGCAAGTTGATAATCCACTCCTCACCAGCTTCCGCACCCTGGCGAGCGTCGTGATAGAGCTCTATTTCAACCGGGTTGGCATCCATAAACGGCAGTACAAAACTGTAGCTTAACTCCCGTGATTGCTGCGCCTGTATGCTCTCAAGCTGTTTGCTCTCAACCTCGTCAATGGCGCTTTCGAGTTCGGCCACCGCCGCGCTCTGGGGCGGCATACTGCGCAGCAAAATACGCAACAGTTGCTTGATATCCGGCGCTCTGCCAGGGATGCCCGCGGCAATGAGGTTTTCACCAAACAGTCCTGATTGGGTCAGGCCGCGCTTGACCCCCTCGGGCGATAGTCGCGCCATGGAGAGCAGCAGGTTGGCACGCAACTGCTGATCGGCACCACTGAGCTGGGCAACAACCGCGTCGAGACCACCGGGCTTAAACAGGTTGGCCAACACCGAGGGTTGGTCGGGGCGGTGGATCAAACTTAGCAGTCGTGGGGACAGCGTTGGTGCCGCTGCGCCGCGGGTCGGGCGTGCGACAGGAACCAGTGCTCGGCCAAAGATACTCAGCTCAACCTTGAAGTCGAGCTTGTCGCCGGCATTGAAGCGACCGCTGCCGGGCCAGTCGAGTTCTTTGTTATTGATTACCAGCTTGAGCAGATCGCCACGGGCGGCGAGAACCCCCTGAACGATTTGGCCATCTTTGAGGCCGAGATCTTTGGCCGCTTGCTGGGTGAGTTGAATCGAGGCCGAGCCTTCGAGAAAAATGGGCGTTGGGCGGGCGGTAAAATTAATCAGCTCTGGACCTAACACCCTGGTTACCTGCTCTCTGTCTGTCTAGCCCCTAAGGGAATTTAACCCAGCTCTGGCGCTCGTCGCGACGTGACTGCTTTTTATCGGTCTGCTCAACAAACACCACGTTGTGGATATCGTTGGCGCCCGGAAGGCGAAGTCGCTTGTTGGCGTACATCCAGTTGGGGTTGCTGCGTTTAAAGGCATGGGGGTTGGCCTTGACCAGTGCCTGGCGCAGGATCGATTTTTTCACCGGCATATTGGGCATCATGCGCTTTAAAATCATATCCACGGTATCGCCGGGGCGCGTGGTGTAATAGCCGTCTTCACTTTTATTGGCCGCCAGTTTTGACTGCGTGCGCTGCACATCTTTAACCAGCTGCGCCAGGGCGCGCTCGGCATTTTCCGAAGCCAGCGCAGAGCCATTGCCACACAGGCAGAAAACCAGCGCGACCAGCGACCAACCACCGGCACCCGAAATTCGATGTAACCCTAAATTGCGCATAGCACTTTCCCCTGTCCTGACTTAAAAATGGATTGCCACATAATGTGAAAAATTGTTGGTTGCCCGGCTGATGGCGCCAATATCGCCACCCTGGCCGCCGGCGATTGCCACCAGTGTCGCCGAATACGGGCTTACCTCTTGCACCTCGGCAAGCACCAGCTTGTCGATATCATCGAGACTGGCTCCCTGCCCGGTAATCTGCGGCGTGCGGCTAAGCAAAAACTGATCCCCGGGCTGCACACCGGCGCGGGTTCCAGCATTAATTCTAATCTGCCCTGACTCGCCATGTACATCGCTCATATTACCGCTGGAGCGCATAGGCTCGCTGCCGGAGCGTGCATGGTAACCGCCGGAGCGAACATGATAATAATGCGGCGCACACTGCAAGGTCGTATCCAGCTGCGCGACAAACTCCCTGGCGATTACCGCCCACTGGCTGATAAAGTTTGGCGGCAGTTGCGACTTGTCGTATCCCCGCGGCAGCCTCGGGTATTCAATCTGCCCACGCTGGGTCAACATCACCTTGCCCAACTGCGGGTCGACAAGGCGCAATTCATAACCCAGCAGTTGCGCCGGCCAGGGCTGTCGGTCGGCCAGCGGTGCAATTTTGGAGCTGGTCCAGGACAGCGCATCGGCGCTGCGCTGACTGAGATAGTCCTGCGCACCCTTGATACTGCGGGTAAATTCTTGCCGCGCCTCACGCAGCGCAATCTGAATCTCCCAGGGTGGACGGCTGTTGCCACTGGCGGACATGGCGCGATGGTAACCACTGGCAAAGTGCTGGCGCGGCGTGGCGGTCCAGGTTTCACTGCTGGTCAGCGCGGCACTGATATAGCGCTGCGACAATATCGCAACTTCACTTAAATAATGATCACCAAGACGCGGGTTGCTATCGCCATAGGACACACTGACCAGCGCCTCGCGGCGCAGACCGGGACGTGCCATCGGGCATTCGCTAGCCGCCATGCTCGCTTCAAGGCTGGCGCTGCTCATACCCGCCTCTTCCAGATAAGAGAGTACTCGCACACCGCGCACCTGGGAGTGGCTGGTCACGATCGAAGATTCGTGCAGCACACCCAACTCATCAATATAGGCGCTGCTGGCCAGCTTTAAATCCGCACCCAAACTAAGGTCGATCAACGCCTGTTTGATCGACTCAAGACGACGGTCCGCATCCGGGACAGCGCGATCGAAGGCGCCTAATTCATCAGCAGCTTGGCCAGCAGCAGGGTCAGCAGCCTGCGGGCCTGCGCAAAACAGCAGCGCAAGCAGCACCCACTGGCGAGCGATCGACGCGGGGGATATGAATAAGCACTTGCTCACGGCTTTAACTCTGTCACCGACAAGTGTCAGGCGCCGGGAC
Organism: Porticoccaceae bacterium; assembly: GCA_023255165.1. Lineage (GTDB taxonomy): Bacteria > Pseudomonadota > Gammaproteobacteria > Pseudomonadales > Porticoccaceae > HTCC2207. Next base: position 23,191 of record JALRJD010000328.1, read on the forward strand.
GGCTGGTCATCTGCTCCAGATAGAGCGTGCGCAAATCCCGGACAATATCGCGATCGAGGGACATGGTGACTTCATAGGTGTCCTCTCCCACCGGCGTGATGCTGACCAGATGGGCACCGTAGATCACACCCTGCACGCGGGCGCGGAAGGTATCGTTTTCAACTACCAGTTGGCCAACCGTGGTGTTGGCATCCAGATACTGGCCATAGACCTGCTCCATCAATGATCTGTAGGCATCCAGTTTTGACGCCCGGATCGACAGCAGTCGCTGTTGCGCGGGATTGTCGTGGGGCTGCACGCTGATTACCGCATAACCAGTGGCGAGAATATTGCCCTTTTCGCTAACCAGCGTCTCGACCACGGCGGCGTTATATTCGTCCATGGTCAGTGAGCAGCTTGCCAACAGCGTAACGGCGGTTCCCAGAAGGGTGATTTTCAAACTTTTCAATAGCGGTGTTTTCATGATGAGTCCTGCTACGGTCGAATCAGTTAACTGCCGTCGGGTTAGGCTAACGGCGACCCAGCTCTGTCCGTGCTGCAAAGCTGAAGTCTCTGTGGTTTTAACATCGACAGTTTGTGGCTGGTCTTTAGGCTTGAGCGCGGTTTATGTAGCCGGCTTTATTTTAGGTGCTTTTAGTTTCGGGCTTTTAGTTTCGGGCTTTTAGTTTCGGGCTGTGAGTTACGCAGTTTAGGTCAACAGCTCTATGTCGCCAACGTGTTGCAAAAGTGCGGCGTCACCGAGAATCACCTGCAATCCATTTTCATTTTCGCAAATTCTCTGGCACAGATATTGCTATCTCTGGATATGAAAAGAATTTTCAGCCATCGCTGAATTTTAACTTGTTGTTTTTAATGGGCTTTATTTAATGGCTAGTGCAATACTGTCAAACATACGACAGGATATGTCGAAAATCGAACTGTCTACACTGGGTGTTCCGGCGCTGGTCTTGCTGATTATTTCGATGTTGATCCTGCCGCTGCCATCATTTCTGCTCGATTTTTTGTTTACCTTTAATATTATTATCGGCCTGGTGATCATTATGGTCGCCATCAACAGTTCCAAGCCCCTCGACTTTTCATCCTTTCCCTCGATTCTGCTACTCGCCACCATGTTGCGGCTCGGCCTCAATGTCGCCTCGACGCGGCTGGTGCTGGTAAAAGGTCACGAAGGCCCGGATGCAGCGGGCAAGGTTATTGAGGCGTTTGGCGAATTTGTTATCGCCGGCAACTATCTGGTCGGTTTTATTATCTTCTCGATTTTGATGATTATTAATTTTATCGTTGTCACCAAAGGTGCCGGACGGGTTTCGGAGGTGATCGCACGCTTTACTCTGGATGCAATGCCGGGCAAGCAGATGGCGATTGATGCCGATTTGAACGCCGGTGTTATCGATCAGGAGACCGCCAAGCGGCGGCGTGAGGAGATTTCCCAGGAATCGGACTTCTTTGGCTCGATGGACGGTGCTTCGAAATTTGTTCGCGGTGACGCCATCGCAGGTCTGTTGATTTTGATTATCAATATTGTCGGCGGTCTGATTATCGGTATCGGCCAGCACGATATGAGCTTCTCCGACGCCGGCCGCATCTATGTTCTGCTGACCATTGGTGATGGTCTGGTGGCACAGATCCCGTCACTGCTGTTATCTCTGGCCACCGCAATTATTGTGACCAGGGTAACCACCTCCGAGTCGATGTCTGAACAGGCCAAAAGCCAGCTCAACAACCCGATGGCCTTTTTTGTCGCGGCGGGCATTTTGATGCTGCTCGGGCTGGTTCCAGGCATGCCGCACCTGATGTTTTTGGGGCTTGGCGCCGGCGCTGCAGTGCTCGGTTATTTTCTCGCTCAGGCCAAACAGGCCTACGAGGTCAACGCAACTCTGGAAACCGCCTCCACGGAAACCGAAAAAGCCAACAAGGAAGAGCTCGGTTGGGATGATGTGGACCAGGTTGATCTGGTCGGTCTGGATATTGGCTACGGGCTGATCCCGCTGGTCAATCCGGATGCCGGCGGTCAGCTGTTATCGCGGGTTAAAGGGGTGCGCAAAAAACTCTCGGCGGAGCTGGGTTTTTTAATTCAGCCGATTCGCATCCGCGACAATCTCGACCTGGCCCCGGATGTCTACCATATCGTGATGAACGGCGTGGTGCGCGGCAAAGGCGAAATCAAAGTCGGCCGCGAGATGGCGATCAATCCCGGTCAGGTGCATGGCCAGTTGGAAGGAACCGCCACCAAAGAGCCCGCCTTTGGTCTCGATGCCGTGTGGATCGACCCCAGCCAGCGCGACTACGCACGCACCCTCGGCTACACCGTGGTCGATTCGGCCACCGCAATCGCAACCCATCTCAACACATTGCTGCGCGGCAACTCCTCGGAACTGCTCAGCCATGATGAAACCCAACAGCTACTCGACAAGGTTGCGGCGCGCGCGCCAAAGCTGGTAGAAGATCTGGTGCCGGACAAACTGCCACTGGCAACCATCACCAAAGTGCTGCAAAACATTCTCGATGAATCGGTTTCGGTTCGCGATATGCGCACCATTATTGAGGTGCTCTCCACCGAGAGCGCACACACTCAGGATGCCGATGCCCTGACCGCCGCGGTGCGGCCACGACTCGGGCGGATGATTGTGCAGGGGCTGGTTGAAATTAATGACAACCTGCCGGTGATCACCCTCGAGCCCTCGCTGGAACAGATGCTGCACAACGTGCTGCAGCAGAGCAGCAGCAATCAGGGTTTGATTATTGAACCGAAACTGGCGGAAGGACTGTTTAAAGCGCTGGCTGAAAATACCCAACAAGTTGAAAACCAGGGGCTGCCCGCGGTGCTGGTGGTATCGCCCGGCATTCGTCCCTGGCTGTCAAAAATCATTCGTCACCGACTCAGCGATCTGACGGTTCTCTCTTATAGCGAGATTCCCGAAGACCAGGCTGTGAAAGTGGTGGCAACTGTTAATGTCGATGAAGAAAATTAATACAAGGTAATTGAACGATGGAACTACAACGCATTCTGGCCCGAGACACCCGCAGCGCAATGGAAAAAGTGCTCAACCTCTATGGTGAAGACGCGATGATTGTCGCCAACAACAAAGTCAAAGGTCAGACTGAAATTATTGTCGCAATCGATCTGGTATCCGAGGTGAAAGCGGCACTCAGCAAAGCGCCGGAACAGGCGGCCATTGTTCACAAAACGATCAATCACGACATCAGCAGCTTTGGCTCGCTGATCGAAGCGCAAATATCCGGCCAGGCCGGAGCGCCAGCGCAGGATGCTGTTGAAGACAGTGCCACAGACAGCGCAATGACGTTTGGCACCGCCTTTCAACCCGTCAGCGAAATCATTAGCGCTCCGCCGAAGCCCGCGCGAGATCCATTGATTGAGACCCCTCTGGAGCAGGTCAGCCAGGCTCTGAATGGCGAAAACTACAAAGAGGCCGCCGACCGCGAATACTTAAAAGCCCGCGAGATTGTCGATCTGGTGAAACAGGAGCTGAGCCTGATGCGCAGCGAATTTAAACTGGCACAACAAAAAGATTCCTGGAGCGGCACCCTGGCGGTTGCCGAAGAGATGCGCCCGCTGGTTGAAGCATTTAATGAAACCGGTATGCCTCTGGGTCTGCGCGAATCGGTGATTGAAGTGATCAACCAGAGTACTTCAATGAGTGAGGCCATCGCGGAAATCAACTCTGCGATTGGCGATGAGATCGAATCTGTCGATCTGCTCGATAACCTGCACGGCGTGCATATTATTGCCGGCAGTTCCGGATCTGGTAAAACCCTGATGGCCGGCCGTTTGGCGAAACAGATGGCGCAAAAGTACGGCGAGGACCAGGTGGCACTGATCAGCTTTAACGATGCCCGCATCGGCGCCTGGGCCCAGACACAATTAATTGGCTCACAGGCCGGAGTAGAGACCTTTCGCGCCAGTTCGATCGACATGCTGATGCAGCTGGTCGCCGAAATCGGCGAACGCAAATTGGTACTGATTGACACCTCCGGCGTCGATATCGAAAGCCATATCAACCAACTCGGCAGCGTGCTGCCCGAGGCGCAAAAACATCTGGTGGTGGCGGCGGATGCATCGGAAGCGTCGGCAAAACGACAGTTGAAAAGTGATGGCGTGCAGTGGGATTCGGTGATGCTTTCGCGCTTCGAAGGTGATGTTCATCCCTGGGCGGTTATCTATCTGTTATTAAGTAATCCGGTGCCACTGTCAGTGGCTGCGATGCATCCAACCATTGCCGACAGCGCGACCCCGCTGGACGGATTTAGACTGGCGGAGCAGGCTCTTTCGCAACTGCCTCTGCGCTTCGTTTAAGCGCGCATTTCGTTTGACTAGGTATGGGGGATAAACGAAAATGGACGCTTCCAGCATAAAAAGAATAAATGTAGCTGCACAGCCATACCGGCAGCCTATTCAGCAAAGCACTTCAATATTTTCAGCACAGGGATCTTCAGTGCGCCAGGCGCGGCTTTAGATTGCGCGTGTACAACCAATAGCATTAATTTCACACGAGTTGAAATAAATAACTATGAGCACAGCGGCCACACAGATTATCGGCGTTGCCAGCGGCAAAGGGGGAGTCGGCAAGACCACCGTCTCCATTAACCTCGCCGTGAAACTGGCATCGCTCGGTAAAAAGGTGATGATCTTTGACGCCGACCTGGGGCTGGCAAATGCCCAGCTGGCGCTCGGTATCCGTGCGCCCTTCAATTTTAGCCATGTACTGTCTGGCGAGAAAACCCTGAGCGAAGTGATTATTGAAGGGCCGTCCGGCGTCAAGCTGGTGCCCGGTGCCAGTGGTATCCAGCGCATGGCGGCGCTGGGGCCGCAAGAAACGGCAGGCATTATCCAGGTATTTTCCGAGCTCGAAGACGAGCTGGACTATCTGATTGTCGATGTGGCGGCCGGACTTTCCGATTCTGTTATGGCCTTTATGAGCGCCTGCCAATACCGGGTGGTGGTACTGAAAAACGAGCCCTACTCAATTGCCGACGCCTACAGCACCATCAAGGTAATGATGCAGGAATACAACCTCGACCGTATTTACCTGGTACCCAACGGCGTTGAATCACAACGTGAAGGCCAGCGTCTCTACACCAGCATTAATACCGTGGTGCAAAACTTCCTCAACGGGCAGGTTAAATATTTGCACTCGATCAGCGCCGACAGCATGGTGGTACAGGCGATGAAGGCCTCGCAGCCACTGGTCTCGTACTCCCCCGCTTCACTTGCCGCGAGGGATTTTGGCGATCTGGCCAAGAGAATTATGCAGCTCGAGCCGGATGTTCCACTGAATGGCAATATCCAGTTTTTTGTTGAACGTGTTGCTGCGCAATTGGCAGCCAAGGTTTCGTAATTATGTCTGACGCCAGAGTCTACGAAGAAATCCAGAACGGCAGTCAGCCCAGCACCTCGCTGGTTGACCATATCGGGCTGGTCAAGCGCGTGGCTCTGCACCTTAAAGCCCGGCTACCCGCCTTTATGGAGCTCGAAGAACTGATTCAGGTTGGCATGATCGGTCTGATTGAAGCGGACAAATCCTTTGATGGCAGCAAGGGCGTCGACTTTGAAGTATTTGCCAAAAATCGTATTCGCGGCGCTATTCTCGATCAGGTGCGCAAGATGTCTTATCTGCCGCGCTCGGCGATTGTCAGCATTCGCGAACACAATGAGGCCACCGAGGCGCTGACCGGCGAACTCGGCCGCGCACCAACTCAGTCGGAGCTGGCCGATTTTATGGGTAAAGACCCGGAGACGTTCCAGAAAGAGCGCACCCACGCGCACCGGTTTCAGACGGTATCGCTGGAAACCCAGTTGCCGGAATCTGTCGATCTGCCCACCGCCTATGGCAATGAGCAGGAAGATGGACTGGTGGAAGAACAATTTATGCAGGCGCTGGCGACCTCCATCGGCAATCTGCCAGAGCGCGACCGCACCGTGGTCTCGCTCTACTATGTCGAAGAGATGAACCTCAAGGAAATCGGCGCGGTGCTGGAAATCAGTGAGTCCAGAGTGAGCCAAATTCTCTCCGCTTGCGTTAATAAACTGCGCGTGCAAATGCATGACCATGTTTCAGATGAATAAATCAGGATAATAAAATGGTATTACCCATACTCAAGAACAGGGCGATCAAGAAAGCCATGGAGAACGCCAAAGCCTCCTATATCAAGGCGGCTGAAATGAATGGTGTCTCCCGTGAATCGAGAATCTTCAAATCACGTATTGGCGGTCGCTGCCGGGTTCACCTGGACAAGGTTTTTGTCGAGGGCGCTGAGTACTCCGAGGTCTACCATGAAGCCTGTTTGACAGCGATATCCGAGGGCAATGAGAAGCCCGAGATGCCTTCGCCAAAACCGTTTCAAACGGTCAAGTCGAACAACGAAACCATCTACACCTACGTGCCATCAGAATTTGCCCAGGAAATGTACGCCCTCGGTAATCTCTACCAGGCGGCGCAGATTTCGCCCACCGAAACATTGAAAATGGGTCAGGAACTGGCCGACAGAGTCAGCTTTGATCTGGGTCTTGAAGAGCCCTTTACCGCGTTGCAGTTTCTGCGCGATGAGCTTGAGGATTCGGAAACCGATGCAGAGGATGCCGACAGCGACGGTGCGGAGTCTGACTCCAGCTCGTAAACCGGGGGTTACATTATGACAACTGTTCTTCTTCTGGCTGTGCTCTTTGGTAGCGTTATCGCGATCATTTTGATGGTCTATCTGATTGATCGCGTGAAGCGTCTGGAATTGCTTTCTATTCAAGCCAGCAGCAGCCAAGGCGAACCCGCCGCCGTGGCGGCGGACAATGGTTTTCTCGGACTCTCGGGCAAAACCTTGTGGGACGCAATGTCTGGCAAAGTACCGGAAGGGTTTAACGAAGCCGACCTGACCGCGTTAAAAAGCCGCTTTGAATTTGTACTGCAAAATCATATTGAGACATTGTTTAAGCTCGGCAAAAAAGATCGCAGTGCCGGCAACAATCCGGAAACGCCAAAAAATCCGATTGAAATCTCCACCCTGCGCGGCACCATCGCCTCGTGGATTCCCGCACAACATGCGTCGACAATCTACAAGGCAGGTCATGAATCGGTGGACGCCGATGACATTACCATCAACCGCTTAAAAGCCGATATAGACGAAGCCACTGACGTGCTGTTCTCACGAACCGGGCTGACCATCAAGCAGCCTTTCTCGGAAAGATTGCTGGCAGCAGCAACCGTTGCCCTGCCCAGTGCCGCAATGCTCGATGAAATTGAAGAGGAACCGCCAGAGGAAATCTAGCGGATCGGCTGACAGACATCGGCTATTGATGTCTGTCAGTTGTTGATAACGCTTGGGCTGCTGCTTAACGCTTGGGCTGCACTGAAATCAGCGGATAGACCACAATCGATGGCGCCGGTTCCGGCTCGGGTTTGCCCTCCGACTGACGTGCCTCCTCCAATGCCACCTGGCGACTCAGCACATCGAGATATTTCTCCCGCTCCAGAGTAATCAGTGCCTCGACATCGGCATTTAGCTTCTGCACATTGCTGACGCGGCCTTCAAGAGATTTCATCTGCTTGCCCAGTGCACCCACCGATTTGGAAAGATTGTTAACAATCGTTGCCTGACCCTCAAGGTCTTTGCTCAGACTGGTGACCTGCGCCACCACCTGATCGGTTTTCTCGCCCACCTGACGGGCGGCAAGATCCGGAACCTCGGTGGCCAATGAACGGGCCGAGACTTCACTGCGCGAAACCGCTTCGATCAACAGCATCTGACGCTCGGCAAACTGGGCCTGGCGGCCGGCAAGTTGTTCAATTGAAAAGCGCAGCTGCTCAAAGGTGGTCAACGCACTGTTCATCTGCACAATGCGCTTGCTCACCGCCACCAGCATGGAGTCAACCTGGGAAACACGGCTGGCCAGCTGGAAAGAGATAAAACCATAGACAAAAACCGCGATCACCAATGACGACACCGCACCAATCATCACGCGATTGGCGAGCAGAGCACTTTTTTCGCTGGCGCTGTTCAGGGAATCGACACGGGCCTGGATTTGATCAATGCCTTTTTTCAGCGCGGCAGACGCCTTGCGGCTGACATCCGCGGCGCCGTTGGTCGCCTCTGCGGTTTCCAGCACGCCCGGGAGCAGCGCATCGATACGCTCGGAGATTTTATCGACAGCGGCATTAAAACTTTCAGCACCGTCTGCGGCCAGAGGATCATTGTCTTCAGTTAGCTCTGCAGACACGCCAGCGTCCTGTTCCGCGTTTTTTACGTCGGCGTCGCCAATGGCCTCTGGGCTTTCAGCACTGTCAATTGTCGCATCCAGAGCCGCTTTATCCTGGGCTGGGTCGTCTACTGTCTCTTCAGGTTTTTTATCACTCATAGCAGGTCCGAAAGCGTTTATCCGTCAGTAAATTTTAAATCTCTCAACTGACTAAAAATATCGGCAGTAACGCGCTTTACTTTAGCGATCCGGGCGCTAAAAACACCACTGTAGGGAGCTCTAACCGGTTGCTTGTTACTCTCCTGGTTATGCGGAGCTGCAACCGTCGCGGAGGTGAACTTTATAATCTGGCGCGGCTCGCTGAGAGGCACAAAAACAATATTGGCCGGCGTTGGCGACGCGGTTTGATCACCAGGCGCAACCGTGACCGACTGGGCAGTGCCACCGCGGGTAAATAACTCATCCGCTGCTGTATCTGTCGCTGTATCGTTCATAGTAACTACCTATTGAAAAAACCTGCGCCTCAAAGAAAGCCCTTAGCGCGGGAGAAAGCCCTTAGCGCGGGAGAAAGCCCTTAGCGCGGGAGAAAGCCCTTAGCGTCTTACAATACTTTGCAACTGCGGTGCGCCGCGGATCCAATAATCCGCGGGCATGCCCGGATTTTGGGTAAAGGATGCGGCGGCGGGCCTGGAACCAAATGGCCCGGAGACAACCGCGTAAACATTTTTCTGACTCAACCGCACCGGCACAACCATGGCCTGATTTAGCGCCGGATAGCGTGCGCTGTAGGCCTTGGCCGCAGCTTCAGTGCTGAGCACAATATGCTGCACAAAATAGTTATTGGGTGGAGCCTCAGCAATCCGCGCCACCGCTAATTGCAGTTCTGTTTGCACGGCTGGCAACGTGGCGGTTACTGGCTCTGGATCTGCTACGGGCTCTGAATCTGCTACACCATCAAATGCGGATGAGTGATATAATCTTAACTTAAACATAGCACCATCAGC
>JALRJD010000041.1 GCA_023255165.1 Porticoccaceae bacterium
TACCTATCGCTGTGATCTCCGCCTGCTGGGCATGAACGATAAGAGGACGCTCATCGTGACTGACGCTGATAATCACATCACCCTCATAGAGCCAAATTTCTCGCGCCTTTTTTGACAGCTGCGCGGCCACCACCGTATTGGCATTAAGTGTCAGCAACGATCCTTCTCGCAGCTCAACTACTCTTGATTGTTCGGTGGCAATTCGCTGCCTTCCTGAATCATTGGGCATGAGTGACGACAGCAGAAATCCCAGCGCAATCAACACCAGAGCAGCAACCGAGTGCCATGCAGATTTTGCCGGAGCTGTCTGAGTGACCGAGGGCTGCTCAAAAAGGGGCGTGCTGGCAGATGGAAACTCCAACACTCTGGATCGATCGACAAGGTGAGAAACCTCTTGAAGAATGGACAGCTTGGCCCATGACTCGGACAGTTCAGAATAGGCCCAGCGGTGCATTGGGCTGCCGTCAAGCCAATCCAAAAATTGCTGCCGTTGCTCCTGGCTGACCTGATCAGAGTCGAGCAGTGAAACCCATTGCTGCGCCTTATCCGCCACATCATCAGGTATGCTCAGACCAAACCATTCGTCTAGAGACATTGCCCGGCCTTTTTACTTCTATCAGGCTGCAGCCTGTCGTGTATGAAGTGACGGCAAAATTTCATGCCATTGGTGAGATGGTTCTGAACAGTGTTGACCGAAATTCCCATCTCTTCGGCAATTTGACTCTGCGGTTTTTCATTAATTTTTCGCAGAATAAAGACCTGACGACAGATTGGTGGCATTGCGTTAATAGCCTCCAATAACAGTTTTTTGTCACTCTCATTGATCAGCAGCTGTTCGCCATTAAGTGACTCTCCGCCGAAATGAGATTGGTGCCGATAGTGCAACTCTAATCGAGCGCCGGAATCGCGAATAACTTTTTCATGGCGTAATCGGCTTATGGCAATATTGCGCGCCATTTTGTAGAGATAACGACGAATATCTTCGCCCTGCAGCTCGAGTGTGCTGGCATGAAGTCGCAGAAACGCTTCCTGAACAACCTCTTCGGCCTGCGCCATGGGCAACATCTGCCTTAACATCGAGATTAAACCAGATCGCGAGTCGAGCATCGCCCTTTCAGCTTCTGTCCGCTGGTCCATTATCCCCCCCCCATTTTTCAAATCTCTACGAAGAGACTAAAACTGTCTTTTTATAATTTTTGAATATTTTAATTTTGATTATTTTTGTCGCTCACTTCTGACTGAAATGAATCAAACCATTAATAGCAGCTTGATTCAATCACTCATACGTTTCTGCTTAACCTCCGCAATCACCGCATCGACTTGCTGCGGTGCCAAACCTATATAGGTCGTGACATCAAACAGGTTATCCAGATCCGTCGCAGAGAAATGCTGTGACAGTTCATGATTGCGCTCAAAGGCTTTCCGCAAAGTGAGATTATTGGCTATTGCGACCTCGGCTACATCGTGCATTTTTGTATTGGCTGTTGTCTTGCCAATCTTGTCAGCTAGTGCAAATGTCACTCGCTGCGCCATAATCAAACCGCCGGTTTTATCCAGATTGGCCCGCATCACTTCCGGCTTAACTTTTAGATTAGCGACCAAGCGCAGGGCAGAATCAAGCATAGCCTCGGTTTCAACACTCATCTCTGCCAGACTTCGCGCAGTCCTCGAGGTGTCGTCGCGCTCAAATGTATTGACCATATCTTCGAGTACCACTTCCGCGAACCGCGGTATGGTTCGCGAATAGAATATCAGCGCCTCGGGCTTACTGGGATTTTTCTTGTGCGGCATGGTGCTGCTGCCAACCGCGGTTTTTGCCACCGCCTCCTCGGTTTCACCTATATCGGTGCTCTGCAGTAAAAACAGTTCAGAGCCTATACGACCACAGGATTTGCTGATCAGGGACAACACCAGAGCGTATTCAGCCAGCACATCGCGACTACTATGCCAATCATCCGCGTAGGCAGGCTGCAATCCCAACTGCTCAACAAAACCCGCTTCGGTTTCCATTGCGAGTTGACCCAGACCGAGATAGCTGCCCACCGCTCCTTTTAAAATGCCTGATTTTTCCAAGCTCCGCTGAACCTGTTTGAGGCGTTCAATATTGCGGCGATTTTCACCCAGCCAGGTACTGACCTTTTTCCCAAAGGTGATCGGCAACGCATGCTGCCCTCGTGTGCGGCCGATCATAACAGTATCGCGATACCTGCTTGCCAGCTCTATCATGGCCAATTCAAGCTCGCGCAAATCCGCAATTAAAATTTGTGTCGCCCGATTAAGCTGCATAACCAGCGCCGTATCATAGATATCGACTGTGGTGGCACCAAAGTGAACATACTCCCCTGCACCCTTTTCCAAAGAGCGGGTCCAGACATTTAACAACGCCACCATGCGATGTCTGACCAAACTGTATTCTTTGGCAATTTCGTCAAGCGGCGCATAACGCACAGACGCTTTTTGTGTAATTTCTGTTGCTGCCCATTGTGGAATAATTCCCTGTGCAGCCTGAGTGCGCGCCAAGGCGGCTTCAATATCGAGCACAAACTGGTTTTTGCTCTGCTGAGTAAATACTGCTTCGACGCTTTTATACTCTACGCTGTGTACAACACTGCACAGGGCGCAATAAAGACTAAATACAGCCAGTTTGGTGACATTCATTTTTTTACTCCACTTTTTGAACGCTCGGCTTCAACTTTCCACTTTGCAAGAGTTGCCTCGGCACAGGATTCAATCACATCAAAGGTTTCTGCAACTGACTGCTGACCCAGCACAAACAGATTGCCCGAATCGATATTGCGATGCATTAACCCGAGTTTATCTATGGCGCGATCATACAGCGCATGGTTGGATATCAAGGTATCA
>JALRJD010000061.1 GCA_023255165.1 Porticoccaceae bacterium
CATGAAGTCATGTTGGATGTGGTCGGCAATCGTGTGTGGCAAGTCGCGCGCGTTGTTGGTCATCAACAAGGTTTTGACCCAGCGCTGCATGCGCTCAATGTCGATCATATCGAAAACCTGACCGGTACCAGTGGCCAGAGGAACGTCATCCACAGCAACCAGAACAGTCGGGTCAAAACCCTTATCCACGTCCTGGTAGCTAACGCCACGAATAGAGAAACCACCACCACCCGGAGTTCCCATCTCAATGGTGTCAAATACGACGTTGGGCGCAAAAGCCTGCAGACCGGTGGTGTCGAGAGTAAAAGCCTGCTCGATATCTGACCCGGCAATGGCAGTCACAGCAACGGGAACTTCCTGAATGCTTTCAGTGCGTTTACGTGCGGTAACAGTGATTTCTTCAAGCTGCGCGGAAATTGCCGGCACGGCAATCAGCGAAGTCGAAATAGCGGCCCAAATGGCAGACCGATAAAAGCGGTTTACGTTCATTGAAGGTGCTCCTAGAAACGATTGTTATAGTCTTACTTTTTTTGTGAGCAGGTACAGACATTTACTCACCCCGCGCGAATAAAAACATGTCGGTTTGTTTTTTGCAACTGTTTTCAAGAGACTCAAAAGAGCAAATGTGAAACCCTACAGGCCGCAAAGGCGCTGAATTGCTACCGGTAGCGCCATTTTGGCCCTGCCGGCCTGATTTACAGTGAAAACTGCAGCAAAGATACCAACCACAAAAGCACCAGTGGCATATAAAACCCGGGGCGCAGAAAAAAACTGAGCTGGATCTGCACCGGAAAGGAAATCGTTTTAGCAATCGCGGATGTTTTGTATACGTGAATCGCAGCAAAGCGCGGGTCCAATGCCAGCTCGATCATGTCGCGGCGAGACCTGTAGCGCATCATCGCGGTGGCCTGCCAGTTTGCATCCGGCTCGGCGTTCCAACTATCGATAAGGCCGCCCACTTTGCGCGCCATAAACACCGGATGTCCGCCGCGCTTAAACAGAGCTTTGATAAAGGGTTTGGTATAGCCTTGCAGTGTTTCTGCGGGGTTGGCTGGTTCACCGGTAACCGGGTGGGGAATGGTTCCCGGGTGCAAGGTGATAAAGTTTTGCATAACAAACTCTTTGCCATCGTCCTGTTCGAGAAATCGGCGCAGCACGTCCACATCGGTATGTTGACTGCCGGAGCCTTTGGAAAAGTCTGCCAGATAGGCTTCAATCTCATCGCTGGAGACTGGGCCAGACCAGTTAAAATACCATCGCAAAAAAGCCAGATACCCCACGGCAGCTAAAATCCAGATTTCTGGTGTCATTATCTCACTCCCACTGCTAACTCACTTTCTCCGCTCTCTATCTCATATGGACCCTGACTGTGCCTGGACTGCCACAGCGATATTCACTGCAAGGCCGCCACAATCGGCGCAACATGCGCCTGTTTTATGGCATTAAAAATACCCGACTCTTTACAGGCCAGAGTGGCCGCCAGCGCCTTGGCTTCAGCGAGCAAATTGTCGGCCGACGCCTTGCCGTCAGCAAAACCAGCGGCGATGGCTTCATCGGCGGTATAACGCTTGCCGGTCAACACGGCGTCGCGAACCGTCAACGGCGGTAACCTGAGGCGCAAAAATTCCATCATGCCCTGTGGCAACGGCACGCCGGCATCCACTTCCGAGATGCAGATCCAGCCGCGGTCTTCGCGCATAATCCGGTAGTCGCAAGAGAGCGCAATAAAGGCGCCACCAGCAAAGGCATGACCATTAACGGCGGCCACGGTGGGAAATGGCAGCATCAGCAAGCGGCGGTGAATCTCGCCCATCTGCCGGGCAAACTGGTTCCAGCCGGCCTGGTCCAGTTTGTTAAGCACTTCCAGGTTAAGGCCGTTACTAAAGAATTTTTCGACGCCAATCATCACCATGGCGGCATCTTCATGGGGCTGGTGTTCAAGTTGATCGAGAATAGCCAACATGCGCTGCTGCCAGTCGAGGCAGATCATATTGGCCTGGTTGTTCATGGTGACGATATAAATTTCGCCATCTTTGCTGAGGTCTAACATGTTTGGCTCCCCTGCCCGGTGCTGTTTTTATTATTGGCATATCGTATGTCATATTGTACGCTGATGCACCTGTTGCGTAAGACGTTGGATTAGATCTATTTTTGCTTTTCAAATAGCGTGATTGAGCGAAAGTTAACATTAATAGTTGAACCCAAAACACCCATAATAAAAGCACCGGCACTATGTTGTTATCCCTGTTTCCAGCCTGCGGCATTCAATCTTTAAGCGCTTTATTTGTGCAGCATATGAGGACGGTATTGAGTGCGATATTGAGCGCTGTGTTGACTGCGGTTTTGTTCGCGCTGCCAGCAGTGGCAAATGCGCAAGATCAGCGCCCCAATGTGGTGGTGATTTTGGTCGACGACGCCGGTCTGACCGACTTTGCGCCCTTTGGTGGCGAAGCACGCATGCCCGCGATTCAGCGCCTTGCCGACAGCGGTATCAAGTTCAGCAGCTATCACACCTCTCCCCTCTGCGCACCCTCCCGTGCCATGCTGCTGACCGGCATTGATAATCATCGCACGGGCATTGCCACCATCCCCGAGGTGTTGACCGACAATCAGACCGGCAAGCCGGGCTATTCGATGTTCTTTGAGCCCGGGGTAAAAACCCTGGCCGATCGCCTTAAGGCGGAGGGTTACGCAACCTATATGACCGGCAAATGGCATCTGGGTCGACGCGAGCAGGATCTGCCCAACAGCCATGGTTTTGATCGCTCGTTTGCTCTGGATGCCTCGGGCGCCGATAACTGGGAGCAAAAACCCTATATGGGTTATTACGATTTCGCGCCCTGGTATGAAGATGGCAAGCCGGCTGATCTGCCGGAGGATTTTTATAGTTCAAAGTTTATTGTCGATCGCATGATCAACTATCTCGACAGCGGCCAGCAGGCAGCTCAACGGCAACCGTTTTTCTCTTATCTGGCGTTTCAGGCGATTCATATTCCGGTGCAGGCGCCGCGCGAGATTACCGACAGTTACAACGGTATTTACGATCAGGGCTGGCAGCAATTACGCGAGCGTCGCAGGCAACGGGCAATTGAACTGGGGCTGATTGCCGCTGACACACCCCTCGCCGAGATACCTGCCGGCAGTCAGGATTGGGACGCATTAAGCCAGCAACAGAGAAACCTTTACGCCCGCTCGATGCAGGTTCAGGCGGCCATGCTCGAGGCCATGGACAGCCATGTTGGCCGCCTGCTCGACTATCTTGAGGCGCGCGGGGAGCTGGATAACACGCTGTTTATTGTGACCTCGGATAATGGGCCGGAACCAAGCAACCCGCTAGCCGTGCCGGGCATGCGCCCATGGATGCGATTTAATGGCTACAACCACAGCATCGACAATCTGGGCGAGAAAGGCAGCATGGTGGCCATAGGCCCGGAATGGGCCAGCGCATCAGCTTCGCCATTCAATTTGTTCAAGTTTTATGCCGCGGAAGGCGGTATCAGGGTGCCGCTGATTATCGCTGGGCCAGAGATTGCGCCTCAGCGCTGGCAGCCGGCTACTACAATGGTTACCGATATCGTGCCCACGGTGCTCGACTATCTTGGCATCCAGCATCAGCCGTCGGACCAGCCGGCAAAGGACGTGGCCATTACCGGGCGCAGCATGATGCCACTGATTGAGGGTAAGGTGGATGCCATTTACCGGGCCGACGAGGCGATCGGCATGGAGGTTTCGGGCAACTCGGCGCTGATTAAGGGCGACTTTAAACTGACCCGCAACACGCCGCCCCATGGCGACAATATCTGGCGTCTTTACAATCTGGCGCTGGATCCCGGCGAAAGCAACGATCTGCGCAATCAGCAACCCCGGCGTTTTGCCGAGTTGATGGCTGACTACCAACGCTATGAGGCCGATTTTGGCGTTGTCTCACCTGCCGCCGGCTTTGACTATATTGAGCAAACCATGCGCAATTCGGTTGCAAAGTATCTGCACAATAATTGGCTATCAGTGGCGCTTGCCGCGCTAGTTGCCCTGCCCCTGCTCTGGTTGTTACTGTTTTTACCCCTGCGAACTATCTACCGACGAGCGCGCTCGAGGCCAAACCAATAAGACCAGCTCAACCAGACCAGATCAAATAAAGGAATCAAAATGAAAACCAAAATCACTGAGATGTTTGGCATCCAACATCCCATTATTCAGGGCGGCATGCACCATGTCGGTCGCGGCGGTTTAATCCGCGACAAACCCACGGTGCAACAGCTGATCGACAATATTATGGCGGAGGCTGAGGGCATTATTCAGCAGCGCTTGCACGGCTTTTTATAACCCAAACTTTTCAATAATGGAGTAACAGTTATGGCTACAAACCTTTTTGATCTGACCGGCAAAATTGCACTGGTGACCGGCGCCAGTCGCGGTATCGGTGAAGCAATTGCTGAACTGCTCGCCGAACAGTGCGCCCATGTGATTGTTTCCAGTCGCAAGCTGGAGGGTTGCCAAAAGGTGGCCGACAAAATTACCGCTGCGGGCCACAGCGCTGAAGCACTTGCCTGCCATGTCGGCAGTATGGAACAGATCGAAGAGGCTTTTGCCCTGATCAAGAGCAAGCATGGCAAGCTGGATATTCTGGTCAATAACGCCGCCACCAACCCCTATTTTGGCCATATTCTCGACACTGATCTCGGCGCTTACAGCAAAACTGTGGACGTGAATATTCGCGGCTATTTCTTTATGTCGATTGAAGCGGGCAAGCTGATGCGCGACAACGGTGGCGGCACTATTGTCAACACCGCGTCGATCAATGCGCTGCAGCCCGGCCCGATGCAGGGTATCTATTCGATCACCAAAGCAGCGGTGGTCAATATGACCAAGGCCTTTGCCAAGGAGTGCGGCGATCTGGGTATCCGCGTCAATGCCCTGCTGCCCGGTTTGACCAAAACCCAGTTTGCCGGCGCGCTGTTTACCAATGAGGATATTTACAACCGCGCCATGCAGACCATTCCCATGAAGCGCCATGCCGAGCCTAACGAAATGGCGGGCACTGTGCTCTATCTGGTCTCCGATGCATCGAGCTACACCAATGGCGAATGCATCGTTGTGGATGGTGGTATGACGCTGTAATTCGGGCTATTCAAAATCTCCCGCAAAACAAAAAACCGCCAATCTCGCGACTGGCGGTTTTTTTGTTCCTACTATTTGTGCCCGAATAACGGAAGCTAAAAAATATTAGTGTCAGGCGTTTTCCAGCTGGTAATAATCCATCAAGATCTGAGCCACTTCCGGGCGTGAAAACTCGGGCGGCGGCGCAATGCCATCACCGAGCATCTGTCGAACCTTGGTGCCAGAGAGCAGAATAAAGTCTTCTTTGCTGTGATCTTCGGCTTCATTCATCATCACCACACGACCCAACTTGGTCGAGAACGCGGTGTGATCAGCTTTGAAAATCTCGATATCCAGTGCATCGTCGGGCACTTTCTCATCAAAAATAGTCTGCGCGTCAAAGGCGCCGTAATAGTCGCCCACACCGGCGTGGTCGCGGCCAACAATCAGATGGGTGCAGCCCATATTCTGGCGGAACACCGCGTGCAAAACCGCTTCACGGGGGCCGGCATAGAGCATATCGAAACCGTAACCGGTCACCATCACGGTGTTTTCCGGGAAATACAGTTCAACCATTTTGCGGATACAGTCATCGCGCACCGAGGCGGGAATATCGCCCTCTTTCAATTTACCAAGCAGCATGTGCACCACAATGCCATCGGCGCCAAGACGCTCCATGGCCATATGGCAGAGCTCTTCGTGGGCACGGTGCATCGGGTTGCGAGTCTGGAAAGCGACAACCTTGTTCCAGCCGCGCTCGGCGATCTCATTGCGGATTTCGGTGGCGGTGCGGAAGGTGTCGGGGAAATCGGCCTGAAAGTAGCTCAGATTAAGCACCTGAATATCACCGGAAATCAGCTGGTTGCCGAGATTGGTAAAGGTTGCCACACCCGGGTGCTGTGGATCGAGGGTGCCAAAAATATTGGCGGCCATGCCTTGAATCTGCTCGTCGCTAACTTCTTCAATAGCGGCCACATCCATAATCGCCATTACCGGGTTGCCCTCGGTGTTGGGGTCGCGCAGCGCAATGCGGCTGGCGCCGGCAATTGCCGAAACATCTTTGCTTAGATTGATTACCGGCACCGGCCAAAACAGACCTGAGGTGGTGTGCAGATTGTCGGAGACGCTCAGCGCATCGGCAAGATTCATATAGCCGGTCAGCGGGTTAAAGTAACCGGCGCCGAGCATCACGGCATTGGCCGCTGCGGCAGAGTTAAGCAGCAGTGACGGCAGTGATTCAGCTTCCTGCAACAGCAGCTGCTTCTGTGCGTCATCGACCAGAAGTGGGTTTAGGGTGTCGGATCCGTGGGGCTTAATCAAAGGTGTTTCTCCATTTGTACAAGTAAAAAGGTTGGCCTAAATAAGCCGTCTTAAATAATCACCAACAGTCATCTCAAACAATAAACTGTTGGCTCTCAAGATAGTTGATAATCTCCGCCACCTCATCTTCAAGGCTCATTGCATCAGTGTGCAGATGAATCTCGGGGTTGGCTGGCGCTTCGTAAGGGTCGTCAATACCGGTAAAGTTTTTAATTTCTCCGGCGCGGGCTTTCTTATACAGCCCTTTCGGGTCGCGACGTTCCGCCTCGGCCAGCGCGCAGTCGACAAACACTTCGATAAACGGGAAACCCGCATCCCGATGCAGCTCGCGCACCTGATCGCGGTCTGCGCGATAGGGGCTGATAAAGCTCGATAGCGCAATCACCCCCGAATCGACAAACAGCTTGGCAATCTCGCCGATGCGGCGAATATTTTCGGTGCGATCCTCCGCGGAAAAGCCGAGGTTTTTATTGATGCCGAGGCGGATATTATCACCATCCAAACGGTAGCTGAGTTTACCGCGCTCAAACAAGGCTTTTTCCAGGGCGACAGCGATGGTGCTTTTGCCACTGCCTGAGAGTCCGGTGAACCAAAGCGTGGCGCCCTTCTGTCCAAGCAGCGCGCTGCGATCTTCAATCGATATATCACCATCGTGCCAGGTTACGTTGGTTGCTTTTTGTTCTGTCATAGCAGTGCCTTCCCGCTGATGTTTTAGAAGTGCTTTATTTAAACGTTGCTTTGAAAATGGTTTAAAACGGCGATGGTAGAGGCTTTTAAAATATTAGTAAAACAGGATATTATGGTTTCGTTTATCGATTTAATCGATAACGCTGTTAACCAATGCCGGCCAATTTATCCAATAAAACACAGGTTGCCACCATGAAATACAGCCTTAGGCAGTTGCAGATATTTCTCGCCATCGCCCGCTACCAGAATATCTCTCGGGCGGCGGAAAAACTGCACATGTCTCAGTCAGCCGCCAGCTCGGCACTGCAGACTCTGGAGCAGACTTTTAATATCAGCCTGTTTAATCGCAGCGGTAAAAAACTTGAACTCAATGAAGTGGGCAAAACCCTGCGCAACAAGGCACAGATGCTGGTCGCCCATGCCGAGGAGTTTGAGCAGGCGCTCGCCGGCCACGGGGATATAGGCCATCTTAAAGTCGGCGCCAGCTTTACCATCGGCAACCATTTAGCGGTTAGTTATCTGGCCGGCTATCTGCTTCAGCACCCCGAGGCCCAGGTCGATATCAATGTCGGCAACAGCCCTGATATCGCCAACAAGGTACTCAATTACGAAGTGGATATCGGCATGATTGAGGGTGAGATGCATCACCCGGAGCTGGAACTGATTCCCTGGCGAGAAGATCGGCTGGTGGTTTTTTGCAGCCCCGACCATGCGCTGGCGAAAAAGAAAAACCTTACCGATGCGGATATTGTTTCAGCCAGATGGATATTGCGTGAAGCGGAGTCCGGTGCCCGCCAGACGTTTAACAAAGCTCTGGTTGGACTGGTGCCCAAGCTGGATATCTATCTGCAGTTCAAGCATAACGAAGCGATTAAAAAGGCGGTGGAAGCGGGTATGGGGCTCGGCTGTCTGTCGGAAATTGTGTTGCAGAACAATTTTAAGAGCGGCGAACTGGTGCCGTTAAATTTACCCAAGCGAGATATGACCCGCACCTTCTATTTCGCCCTGCCGAAAAATCGCCATATGACCGCGGCTATTGAATGGTGGATGCAGGAGTGTCGGGGCAGCGCCTGAAATGGGTTAACTCATCATCCCCTGTCAATAGTGCACTGTTTCCAGATTGGAAATCAGATTGTGCCATTGGACTCCATGCTGTGGCTTCTCAGCTGACCGGTTGGCCGCAGTTTTGTCAGTAAAGTGTATTCCGCGCACTTTCAACAGATAGATCGATTCCAGATCGCGGCGCAGTGACAATGGCCGGACGCGTTTATCGAGATTATCCAATATCAATGGCTCAGCGTTTGGCGTCGCAATATAGGCCAGCACTGTGTGGAGCTGATTTATAGCCTGGTGCAAGGAGTGAGCCCGCATATAACCAATACGCAATCTGGTTAAAGGTACACCCATTTTATAAAGAGTAAAAAGCTTGGCCATGGCGACATCTCGGCTATTGCGATCAGAGCCTCGATAGGTGCGATTGATAAAATTATTGACCTGTTCCAGTTTGTACCAATCTTCCTGCGCGATCATTGTTTGCCATTCCCGCGAATGTTCTTCAGCATCAACATTATCCTCAACAAAGGGCGCGCCAACCACGCTTAAGGCCAGCAATAAACTAGCCGTAATGATCAGCTGAATGGATGTGTTCAGAGTTTGGTTTTTATTATTGCTGTTATTTGGCATGGCCACTCCCCTCTTTTTTTCTTGCCGATATGCTCCGGCTGCCATTTACGCTAGCTCGGCAGGCAAAGCGGGCATAGCGCTTTGTTTAAACTCTGTTGAAGGCATCACAGATAAACCTGAAAAGAGGAACTGGTGCATCGGCAGGCGAGCACCGAAACAGCATTGAATGGTTTATTTCACCCGCAGCTAGTGACACAGCCCCCTGTCTAAAACGTATAATGCGCGAACGATTTTGACTTGGATTTTTCGATGACCGTTCGCACCCGCATTGCCCCCTCTCCCACTGGCGACCCACATGTTGGAACAGCTTATGTCGCGCTGTTTAACATGGCCTTTGCCCATAGCCAGGGCGGTCAATTCCT
This sequence comes from Porticoccaceae bacterium, assembly GCA_023255165.1. GTDB lineage: Bacteria > Pseudomonadota > Gammaproteobacteria > Pseudomonadales > Porticoccaceae > HTCC2207. The sequence continues at coordinate 9,150 of JALRJD010000061.1, forward strand.
GCTGCGTATTGAAGATACCGACCAGGCGCGCTCAACCCCGGAATCCGAACAGGCGATTCTCGATGCACTGCACTGGCTCGGTCTCGAGTGGGACGAAGGTCCGGACAATGGCGGTCCTCACGGCCCCTATCGCCAGAGCGAACGCTCGGAAATCTATCGCCAGCACGCCGACCAACTGCTCGACAGCGGCCATGCCTTTCGCTGTTTCTGCAGCGCCGAGCGCCTCGACGAACTGCGCAAGACCCAGATGGAAGAGAAACAGCAAGTCGGCTATGACGGTCACTGCCTGCATCTGCAACAGGACGAAATCAGCAAGCGTCTGGCCAACAATGAAAGCCATGTAGTGCGCATGAATGTGCCCCGCGAGGGCCAGTGCGTGTTTGACGATATGCTGCGTGGAGAGATTCGCATTGACTGGTCGCAAATCGACCTGCAAGTGCTGCTCAAGGCCGATGGCATGCCCACCTATCACCTCGCCAATGTCGTCGACGACCACCTGATGCAGATCAGCCATGTGATTCGCGGCGAAGAGTGGATTAACTCGGCGCCCAAACATATTTTGCTGTACCAGTACTTTGGCTGGGACAAACCGGTTTTTTGCCACCTGCCACTGCTGCGCAACACCGACAAAAGCAAACTCTCCAAGCGCAAAAACCCCACCAGCATTCTGTTTTATCAGCGCATGGGTTATCTGCCCGAAGCCATGATCAACTACCTTGGCCGTATGGGCTGGTCGATGCCCGACGAGCGTGAGAAATTTACGCTGGCCGAAATGCTCGAGGTATTTGATATTCAGCGTATTTCACTCGGCGGTCCGGTATTCGATGTGGAAAAACTTAGCTGGCTCAATGGCACCTGGATACGCGAAGAACTCAGCGACGAACAGCTCGCTGACCGACTGCAGCAATGGGCGCTCAATCGCGACACCCTGATGGCCTTTCTGCCCTTCGCCAAACAGCGCATGGAAACACTCTCCGATCTCGCCCCGCTCGGCAGCTATCTGGTTTCCGGCATGTTGCCGATCAGCGCCGAAGATCTGCGCTCCGCCGGCATGGAAGAAGAACAGCTACTGGAAGTTCTGCAATTTGCCCTCTGGCGACTGGAAGCGGTGCAATCCTGGCAGCGTGACACCATCTTTAATGCGCTCAAAGAGGTGGCCGACGGCATGGGGATAAAGCTCAAACCCTTCCTCGCACCGCTATTTATCGCGATCGCTGGCAGCAGCGCCTCCATCTCGGTGATGGACTCAATGAATCTGCTCGGCGCCGATATGTCGCGAGCGCGTTTGCGCCACGCCATAGAACTGCTCGGCGGCATCGGCAAAAAGAAGCTCAAGAAACTGGAAAAGGATTATCAACAACTCGGCTAAAGGCCCTTTAAAACAGGGATAACAGGCTTGACTTGGTTCAACCTGATCCCTATTATGCGCCTTCCTTTTTGGGGCCTTAGCTTTTATGCCCTCGGGTGCAGCTGGCTCACAGCTGAGTGTAAAATAAAAAGCATAAAAACGAAGTTTTTGGGGCCTTAGCTTTTATGCCCTCGGGTGCAGCTGGCTCACAGCTGAGTGTAAAATAAAAAGCATAAAAACGAAGTTTTTGGGGCCTTAGCTCAGCTGGGAGAGCGCAACACTGGC
>JALRJD010000186.1 GCA_023255165.1 Porticoccaceae bacterium
GTTCTGTTTCTCAACGCCGCGCATCATCATGCACATATGTTTGGCTTCAACAATCACGCCAACGCCGCGGGCTTCGGTAACCTGCTGAATAGTCGAGGCAATTTGCTGCGCAAGGGCTTCCTGAATCTGCAACCTGCGGGCAAACATATCCACCACTCGGGCCACCTTGGAGAGACCGATCACTTTGCCGTTGGGGATATAGGCAACATGGCACTTGCCGATAAAGGGCAGCAGATGGTGTTCACAGAGCGAGAACAGCTCGATATCCTTCACAATCACCATCTCTTCAGAGTCTGATGGAAACAGTGCATCGTTGACCACCTCATTGAGATCCATCTGATAGCCGCTGGTGAGATAGGAGAACGCCTTGGCCGCTCTATCTGGTGTATCCAGCAGGCCGGGGCGGGTAATATCTTCGCCAGTGCTAGCAATAATTTTTTTGTAAAGATCTCTCATGTAGTGGGTTTCCCGGGAATATGATTGGAATAATTGTTATGGGGCGCATTCTGTAACAAAGTGCACATCATTGCCAGTTTCAAGGGTAAAATGTTCGACCCCGGGGAGACTTCAAAACCATGCCAGACACGCAAAGTAACCAAAATCTGATCAGCGATAATCCGCCTGCCACCGAAACTGTCGCCGAGATGCTTGACTACGGCCAGAGGTTATTTGAGCAGCGTGGTGTCTATTTTGGACACGGCACCGACAATGCCTGGGATGAAGCGGTCTATCTGCTCTCGTTTGTGCTCGACCTGGCGCCAGACGCCGACCGCGAGGTGTTGGGGCGGCAGCTGTCGCCGCAGCAACAGACGGCGATTTTGGCACTGTATCAGCGGCGCATCGATGAGCGTATTCCTGCAGCCTATCTTACCGGCCGCGCCTGGTTTTGCGGTTTGCCATTCAGCGTTGACCAGCGTGTGATTATTCCCCGCTCACCGATTGCGGAATTGATTATCAACGGCTTCCAGCCCTGGTGCAGCGAAGAGCCGAATCGCGTGCTCGATCTCTGCACCGGCAGTGGCTGTATTGGCATCGCCTGCGCCTACGGTTTTGAATCGGCCGAGGTGGTGCTCAGCGATATTTCCCCCGAGGCTCTGGACGTGGCGGAGAGCAATATTGCCCTGCACAAGCTGGGCTATCGAGTCACCGCAGTGGAATCTGATCTGTTTGAGCAACTCCAGGGCCAGCAGTTTGGGCTGATTGTCAGCAACCCGCCCTATGTGGATGCCACGGATTTCGCCGCCATGCCCGAGGAATATCGTCATGAGCCTGAATTGGCGCTGGCCTCTGGCGACGACGGTCTCGACTTTACTCGCCGCTTGTTGCGCGAAGCCGCTGATCATCTGACCCGTAACGGGGTGCTGGTTGTCGAAGTGGGCAATTCATGGGTTGCGCTGGAGCGCAGTTTCCCGACGGTACCGTTTCTCTGGCTCGAGTTCAGCGAGGGTGATGGCGGAGTGTTTCTGTTAACCCGCGAGCAGTTAGTCGAACATCGCGAATCTTTCCAATAAGTTACGTATAATCGCTGGCAATCCAGCAACATGCTGACAAAACATTTACATATTATTTAGGGCCCAACTGCGCTATGTCCGGAAATACCATAGGAAAACTGTTTACCGTTACCAGCTTTGGCGAAAGTCACGGGCTGGCGATTGGCTGTATTGTTGATGGCTGCCCTCCGGGGCTGGAGATCAGTGCCGCGGATTTACAGCCGGATCTCGACCGCCGCAAGCCGGGCCAATCGCGCTATACCACCCAGCGACGGGAAGACGACGAGGTGAAAATTCTCTCCGGCGTGTTCGAGGGCAAGACCACTGGTGCAGCTATTGGCATGATCATCGAAAACAAGGATCAGAAGTCCAAAGATTACAGTAATATCAAAGACTTATTCAGACCTTCTCATGCAGATTATACCTACCATCAGAAGTATGGTGAGCGCGATTATCGCGGTGGTGGGCGCAGCTCCGCCCGTGAAACAGCGATGCGTGTGGCGGCTGGCGGCATTGCCAAGAAGTATCTGAAAGAGCGTCTTGGTGTCGATATTTTTGGTTATGTCTCGCAGCTGGGCCCCATTGTCGCGGACCATTTTGAGCGCGCCGAAATCGAGAACAACCCGTTCTTTTTCCCCGATGCCGGCAAGATTGCCGAGCTGGAAACCTATATGCAGGCCCTGACCAAAGAGGGCAACTCGGTTGGCGCTCAGGTCACCGTCGTGGCACAGCATGTTCCGGTTGGTCTCGGCGAACCGGTATTTGATCGCCTCGATGCCGATATCGCCCATGCGCTGATGGGTATCAATGCAGTGAAAGGGGTGGAAATTGGCGCCGGGTTTGATTCGGTAAGCCAGAAGGGCACCGAGCATCGCGACGAAATGTCACCGCAAGGTTTTCTGTCGAACAATTCAGGTGGCATTCTCGGCGGCATCTCTTCAGGCCAGAGCATTGTCGCCAATCTGGCGCTAAAGCCAACTTCAAGCCTGCGTATCCCCGGCCAATCGATCAACACCGCCGGTGAAGCGGTTGAGGTGATCACCACTGGCCGTCACGATCCCTGTGTCGGCATTCGTGCGGTGCCAATTGCCGAAGCCATGCTGGCGATCACCTTGATGGATCACTATCTGCGCAATCGCGGCCAGAACGGCGATGTCGACAGCGGTCTTGCGGCGATTGGGCCTGAGCCCCAATAAGCCGGTACCGGGTAACCAGCCAACCAGCTAACCAGCAGCAAGCAGATTCTTTGGCGTACCAGCTTAGTGCTGGTGCGCGATTCCGGCGCCCGCCGGTATGCGAATATCTTCAACCATATCCTGAACCTCCTTCGGCGGTGGCGCAGTGGCACCACTGACAGCGAAAGCGCAGACAAAATTCAGCAACATCCCGACAAAGCCAATGCCTTCCGGTGAAATGCCCAGCAGCCAGTATTCCGCGCTATTGAACTCCGGCGCCACAAACTTGAAGTGGACAATATAGCCAAAGGTGGTGACCAGCCCCACCAACATGCCGGTGATCGCACCTTGCTTGTTGACGCGCTTGGAGAAAATACCCATCAGCAGCGCCGGGAACAGCGAGGCCGCTGCCAGACCAAAAGCAAAGGCCACCACCTGGGCGACAAAGGCCGGCGGGTAAATACCAAATAGTCCGGCGATACAGACCGCCACCGCTGCCGCCAGACGCGCAAACAGCAGTTCCTGTTTGTCACTGATGCCGGGCATAAAGGTCTGTTTAAGCAGGTCGTGTGACACCGCGCTGGAGATCACCAACAGCAGGCCAGCGGCGGTGGAGAGGGCGGCGGCGACACCACCGGCGGCCACCAGCGCAATCACCCAGCCCGGCAGGTTGGCAATCTCCGGGTTGGCGAGCACCATAATATCGCGGTCAATTTTTAGTTCGTTGGTGTCGGCGGGGCCATATTGCATCAGGCCATCATTATTTTTATCTTGCCAGGCCACCAGATCGGTCTTCTCCCAATTGCTAAACCATTGCGGCGCCTGCTCATAGGCGGTGTTGTGCACGGTGTCGACCAGATTGAGCCGGGCAAAGGAGGCCACTGCCGGAGCCGTGGTGTAGAGAATGGCGATAAACACCAGCGCATAGCCAGCGGAGAGCCGCGCATCGGACACCTTAGGCACGGTAAAAAAGCGTACCAACACATGGGGCAGGCCAGCGGTACCAAACATTAGCGCCGCGGTGATGGCAAACACATCGATGCTGGATTTGCTGCCAGCGGTATAGGCGTTAAAACCGAGATCGAGCAGCACATTGTCGAGTTTTTGCAGCACCGATAGGCCGGAACCGTCATTGACCATGGCGCCAAAACCGAGCTGCGGAATCGGGTTGTCGGTGATCATAATCGAGATAAACACTGCCGGTACCATATAGGCAAATATCAACACGCAGTACTGCGCCACCTGGGTGTAGGTGATGCCCTTCATACCGCCAAGCACCGCGTACATAAACACCACCGCCATGCCGATAATCACGCCAGTGTTGACATCCACCTCGAGAAAGCGCGAAAAAACAATACCGACGCCGCGCATCTGGCCGGCGACATAGGTAAATGAGACAAAGATCAGGCAGATCACCGCAACCACCCGCGCAGCTCGGGAATAGTATCGTTCGCCGATAAAGTCGGGCACGGTAAAACGGCCAAATTTACGCAGATAGGGCGCCAACAACAGCGCCAACAGCACATAGCCGCCGGTCCAGCCCATCAGATAGACCGCACCGTCGCGGCCCATAAAGGCAATAATGCCGGCCATGGAAATAAACGACGCCGCACTCATCCAGTCAGCGGCGGTGGCCATGCCATTAACCAGCGGGTGAACGCCGCCGCCGGCAACATAGAAGTCTTTGGTTGACCCTGCCCGGGACCAGATCGCGATGCCGATATAGAGCACAAACGAAAGCCCGACAAACAGGTAAGTCAGCATTTGGGTGGAGATTTGGCCTGTTAGCTGGCTTGCTACTTGAGGTTCCATTATTGATCCCCTCCATCATCGACACCGAATTGCCGCTCGATGGCCTGCATGCGTTTGGCGTAGACAAAGATCAGCACCACAAACACATAGATCGCCCCTTGCTGGGCAAACCAGAAACCCAGTTTAAAACCGAACAGGGAAAATTGATCGAGCCAATCGACCAGCAAAATGCCGCAGCCAAAAGAGACCGCAAACCAGACACAGAGCAACTTGCCAAGCAGACGCAAATTGGCCTGCCAGTACTGCCGGGCAGCCTGTTCCGAGAGCACCTTTTGATCGTTGGCCGAGTGCGGCGGCAGGTTTTCGCCCTGATGGTGATAGATCTCTTCGCGCATGCCTTATCCTCCAGTTAATTCGATTACAGTTGCAGTTGTTGCAGCCAGTTGCTTAGATCGCCATAGACTTCGGCACTATTTTTCTCATTGAGCATCTCGTGGCGGCCGCCCTCGTAGAGCCGACAGGTTACCTGCTTTACCCCGGCGCTTGCCAATACCGCGGCGAGTTTTTTCACGCCTTTACCCTGACCGCCAACCGGGTCCAGCGCGCCGGAAAAGAGATAAATGGGCAGATCGTTGGAGATGGCGGCCATCGCCTCAGCTGATGAGAGTTCGGCCAGGCCGCGCAGAAAGTCATACCAGGATTGAGTCGACAGTGCGCCGCCACAGAGTGGATCAGTTGCCGCTATCTCTGGATATGTCAGCTATGAACCATATGAGCTTCAAAAAGCGGGATTTCCAATTGTGATTCATAACCCAGCATCAGTTGGTATTGATGTTTATGGGGATAACTTATTTACCTCTAAGTACTTGAGTTAATTCTTCTAATTTTAAATTTGATAGTCTTAGCTTTGCTTTCCTTGTAGCAGCAAATTTATCTTTTTGAAATCTACGAACTATGTATTCTGGCACGTTAGCTCTTGTAGACATTATTGCGTATGCTATACACTTGTACATTGCTTCTTCAGCAAACT
>JALRJD010000222.1 GCA_023255165.1 Porticoccaceae bacterium
GAACGGCTTGAGGTGCCGGATGAAAAGTCGGCCTGCTCAACCAACAGCGCGTCATAACCGCGCCGCACCGCTTCGCGCAAAATACCGGCGCCGGTAATGCCACCGCCGATAATAATCATATCCCAGTGCAGCGACTCGCCATTGCGCATCTGTTCAAGCAGTGCCTCGCGCCGGGTAAACCGTGGCATCGACATCTTATTGCAACTCATCAGGCAGCAACTTGCCCGGGTTCATCTGACCGTTGGGGTCAAACAGCTGACAGAGTGAATTAATGGCAGCGAGCCCCAGCGCACCTTTTTCGGCGATCAGATAATCGCGATGATCGAGCCCGACGCCGTGTTGATGGCTAATGGTGCCGCCGCTGGCGATGGTCTGCTTGGCGCCGGCAGCCTTGAGTTTGTGCCAGCGTTGCAGCGCCTGTTGATAGCTGTCACCAAGACGGAAAAGATAGGTGGTGTAGATGCTCGAGCCCTGACCATAGACATGGCTGAGGTGGGTGTAGGCATGTACCTGCTCGCCTTCATCGGCCAAGGCGTTGCGAATCGCAGACTCGATATTGTCAACCGCCTGGGGCAGTTTTGACCAGTCGACGGCGGTCTCCATGGTGTCGGCGGCGTAACCGGCGCGGCCAAGGGGATCGCGCAAATAGGGCGCGCGGAAACGGCCATGAGCCCATTTATCGCCGAGGCCTGCCTGGTCAGCGACACCGCCGAGAGCGACGCAGTGCGCCAGTGCCATCTCGCGGGTAGTGGCACAGTGGCGGGCGGATCCGGTGACGCCAAAGGTCATCATTACCTTGCCGGCGCCAATCCCTTTTTCGGCCAGTGCCGCTTCCAGAGCCACAACGCCGCTGGTATCCTCACCAGCGCCCATATACAGCAGACTGGTGGTTTCCAGTGGATTGCTGAGGCGCACCATCGACAATGGGCTGCGCTGCTGGATCAATTCCCGTGCTGCCTGCAGACCCACTTCCCATGAGGAGAAAAACACCACCTGAAAGATTTCCTGTTCGGGCAGTGGCGTAATCCGCACAACCACTTCGGTAATAATGCCCATGCGCCCCTCCGAGCCAAGAATCATCTCGCGGATATCGGGGCCGGCGGAGGAGGAGGGAATCGTGGGAATCTCCAGCGTGCCGGCCAGAGTTTCGATGGCGCCACCGGCAAACAATTTTTCAATGCGGCCATAGTGCAGCGACTGCTGTCCACTGGAGCGGCTGGCAACCCAGCCGCCGATGGTTGAGAGCTCCCAGGACTGCGGAAAGTGGCCGAGGGTGTAACCCTCTTTTTTCAGCTGTGCTTCTACTTCCGGCCCCGCTGTGCCGGCGCCAAAGGTCGCCAAATGACTTTGATGGTCTATATGCAGCAGCTTGTTCATGGCACCCATATCGATGGTCAGCACAGGCCTGGAGCTGGCTTGGGGGTTGATATGGCCAACCACCGAGGTGCCGCCGCCGTAGGGAATAACGTCGATATTGTTGTCTCTGGCATAGCAGAGTAATTCACGCACCTGCTCGCTGGTTTCAGGTACTGCCACCGCATCAGGGAACTGACCGACGTCACCGCTGTGCATCGCCAGCCAGTCGGGCAGGCTTTGACCGCGGGCGTGGCGCACGCGAGTTTCAGGGTCGCTGTTTATCAGTGGGTGAGCTGGCGCACGTGACGGGGGAACAGTGGCGATCACCTCTGCCAGTGTTGCTTCCGGCAATGGTGTTGCGGGGCCCACCAGCGCCTGCAATAAATTGCGCAGCCCGCTATTGAGTTCCATTAACAGTTCACTGTTTTCCTTTCCCCAACCATTCCAGAGACGCATGGCAAATACCTTATTACTCAAGTTTATTTATGTGGTTTTTTTGTTGAGATTGCTTATCGATGGTTATAATAATGGACGTTCAGAATAGAACACTGTCGGGCTACGACAGGGTTATCACTATTTCGGTCACCGGCTTTTTATAACAATAGCCACCGGCGTTTTATAAGAACAGCCACCGGCGTTTTATAACAATAGCCACCGGCGTTTTACAAGAGCCGCCACCGGCGTTTTGCAAACGCGACCAGTTGTCTGATAACGAGAATAATAATGAATGAAATTGTCAGCAGTGGATTGGCCTCGGTGCCAGCGATCAAACAGTATTTGAGCGCTGCGCAGGCCTGTGGGCTGGATTGTCAGCCGCTGCTGCTGCAGGCGGGAATCGACCCTGATCTGCTCAGCAAAAATAATCATTACCTGCCCAACGATGCCATGGAGCGCCTGCTAAAACTGTTGATCGAGGCGAGCGATGATTCTTGTTTTGGTCTGCACTGCGCACGCTTTGTCGAACCCGCATCCTTTAGCGTGCTGGGTTATATTTCGATGAATTGTTCGACCCTGCGAATGATTCAGGCAAAGATTCCTATCTATGAAAAAATTGTTGGCGATATGGGCGTAACCACGGTGGAAGTGGCCAACGGTTTTGCCCTGCAGCGCTGGCAATGTTTGTTCACTGATCCGGAGGTCAAGCGCCACGAAGTCGAAAATGTGCTCGGTTCCTGGGTCTGTTTTGCGCGGCAATATCTTAATTTTGATGATTGGGACAGCATTTGGTTTGAGCATGCGGCGCCGAAAGATGCGACGTTGCTCGCCGACTATGACGAGATATTTGGTTGCGAGGTGCTGTTTGATCAACCGGTAAGCGGTATTCGAATCCGCGAGGCCCTGCTTGACGTGCCCTTACCTCAGGCCAATGACCAACTGCTGGAAATGTTGCTCGCCCACGCCACCAAATTGCTGGCCGAACTCGATCAGAGTCAGCGCACCACCGATCAGGTCAAAAATATTCTGCGGCTAATGCTCAATCAGCAGCCACCCTCCAGTGAAATGATTGCCGAACGGCTCGGCATCAGCAGTCGCACCTTGCAGCGCAAACTCAGCAAAGAGGGCACCCAGTACAAAGATGTGCTCAATGAGTTGCGCTACGAATTGGCGATGTATTTTTTGAAAAACACCAAGCTGACGCTGGAAAATATCGCCTATGAACTGGGCTACGCCGAAGCGCGTTCTTTCTACCGCAGCTTCAAGCAGTGGACCGGCGAGACCGCCGGCGCCTACCGCGCCGCGGAGATGAGCAACTCAAAAGAGTAATTATTTTTTCGGTTTATTCAGCAACCCCTGTTCGGCGGCCCATTGTTTTGAGCGTTGCATTCCCTCTTCCAATAATACTTCTGGTGCCCAGCCGAGAACACGTTGCGCTTTGGCAATGCTAAACCAGCTTTTGGTTGATAGCTGGGCGACGGTTGCAGTTGAGGCTTCGTTGATCGACCC
>JALRJD010000253.1 GCA_023255165.1 Porticoccaceae bacterium
AGTATCTCTACCTTATTATCATCCTTGATTTCATATAGGTTTATTTTTTGACCTTTACATGTTTCATTAGATGCCTTTATCGGCACGCCACTGGTCAATCTGCTGCCACCACTCGGCAATCGCATCGCCGTCAGGGCTGCTATCAGACTGTTCGATCAGGCCCAGCATTTCCTGCAGCACCGAGGTACAGGTGCCAACAATCGGGATATGAGCTTCGATATTTTTCGACACCGAGGTCGGGTCGACATCGATATGAATTACCGTGGCATGGGGGCAGAACTTCTCCAGGTCATTGGTCACCCGATCATCAAAGCGCGCGCCAATGGCAAAGATCACATCGGCATGATGCATGGCGGTATTGGCTTCATAGGTGCCGTGCATGCCAAGCATACCCAGATACTGGCGATCAGTGCCGGGATAGGCACCGAGGCCCATCAAGGTATTGGTCACCGGATAGTTGAGTTTTTTCGCCAACGCAATCAGATGCTCCGAGGCGTTGTCGATAACCACGCCACCACCGGTGTAAAGTACCGGGCGCTTGGCTTCAAGCAGCGTTTGAACCGCACGCTTGATCTGGCCGCGATGCCCTTTATCAGTGGGCTGATAAGAGCGCATCTTGATCTCGCTCGGGTAGTGGTACGGCACCTTGTAACTGGGGTCGGTAACATCCTTCGGAATATCCACCACCACTGGACCGGGGCGACCGGTCGCGGCAATGTAATAGGCCTTGGCAATGGTCTCGGCAATATCTTCCGCGCGGGTTACCAGAAAACTGTGTTTAACAATCGGACGGGAAACACCAACCATATCGGTTTCCTGGAAGGCATCCTGACCAATTTTGCTCAGGGGAACCTGACCAGAGATCACCACCATGGGAATGGAATCCATAAACGCTGTGGCAATGCCGGTGATCGCATTGGTCGCTCCGGGGCCGGACGTCACCAGCGCGGTGCCCACTTCACCGGTGCAGCGGGAGTAACCATCTGCGGCGTGCACAGCAGCCTGCTCGTGGCGAACCAGTAAATGATGGACGTCTTCCTGTCGATACAGGGCGTCGTAGATATGCAGTGCGGCACCGCCTGGATAACCCCAGACATGCTTGATACCTGCATCTTTTAGTGCGCGGATAACAATTTCACCGCCGGATAAGAGTTCCACAATAAATCCTCGTCGCTGTTAAATATCAGGACGGTTCTCAGGATGGTGTGTAAACGCTAAATCAAAATAAACGACGCTGTTGCATCAAAATAGACGCCGCGAATGCGGCAAATGTCAGTCACACCGGTAAGTGCCTATGACTGTATTCGGTGCTCGAACCGGCTTTCAAAGGTAGTCAAAAAGCCCGGTTACAGGCTATGGATAATAGCTGCACCATCTGTGTTGATGACCAGCGGCATGGATAACGCCAACCTGGTACTGGGTCCAAATGTCCGCGCCAATACGCGCGTAACCCCGGCAATGTAACAGTTTTTCGCAATTAGTCAACGATTGACTGCGCCACACCCCGCAACCGGTGCCGCTTGTATCTATACTCAAGGCAAGGACGAACAGACAACAGAACAAGGAGTTACCATGCATCAGCTTATCAAAAGCCTTATTTTTCTCGCCGCCTGCGGCCTTAGCCTGAGCGCCACAACAGAGCAACTTTACAAATGGGTGGACCAGCGCGGCGTGACCCACTACAGCAAAACCGCGCCCACCGACCCCAATGCCAGCGTCAATAAAACCATTGCCATACGCCGCAGTGACTCGGCGGCGGCAAAGAGACAGCAGCCGGAACCAGAACAGCCATCAGAGCTGGCGGCAAGCAGCGCGCTGGAATCAGAGCAACTGTTAAAACAGCAACAGATTGAGCATCAAGCGCAGCAACAAAAAGTACAGCAACAAAAAGTACAGCAACAAAACTGCCTGACCGCGCGCAACAAACTCACAGCACTGGAAAATGCCGGACGCGTGCGCCAACTGGATCCGGCCAATGGCCAATACCGCTATCTGCCCGATGAAGAAAAACTCGCACAAATAACCAGGATGCGAGACTATATCCGTAATCGCTGCAGCCATTAATCCGGATCCGCAGGCGAAACCAAAACCATAAAAACTATAAAAACACACAACAGGCCTGATCCAACGCCTTCGCGGAGCCCCACCATGAGCAAACTTTCTCTCTTCTCACTGTGCACAGCCGTGCTCAGTCTGTTGATCGGCTGCACCGAGCCACAACAACCCAACACCATGGTGATCGAGAATATTCAGGGTTACAGCTTTGATAACAACCGCGAGCTGTTTCGCTTTAACGCCTTGGCGATTAAAGAGGGCAAAGTATTGGCTACCGGCGATGCCCAACTGGCGGCAGCCTACCCCGATGCGTTGAAAATTGATGGTCAGGGCAAAACCCTGATTCCAGGTATTATCGATGCCCACGGCCATGTCTCCAGCCTCGGCTATACCTTGCTTAGCGTCGATGTGCGCGGACTGGAAACAGCTCAGCAGGCGGCTGAAAAAGTGGCCGACTATGCGCGCCAGCAGCCCCAGCTACAGTGGATCAGAGGTCGCGGCTGGAATCAGGTATTGTGGCCCGACCAGCAGTTTCCCAGCGCGGCACTGCTCGACAGCCTGATTGACGATCGCCCGGTGTGGCTCGAACGCATTGACGGCCATGCCGGTTGGGCCAACAGCGCCGCGCTGCGTGCCGCCGGAATTAACGCCAACACCATGTCACCGGCGGGAGGCGAAATTCTCCGCGATAGCGATGGCAACCCTACCGGCGTGCTGATCGACAATGCCATGAGCCTGGTCAGCCAGGTAATTCCAAACCCGGGCAAAGCCGAGATTGCACTGGCGCTAGATGCAGTCAGTGAACATCTGCTTAGCCTTGGTATCACCTCAACCCATGATGCCGGCGTCAACGCCACCGAACATCAGCTCTACCGAGAGCTGGCCGATAGCGGCGAGATGAAAGTGCGTATCTACGGCATGATCTCATCCACCGACCCCGAACTGAAACAGATACTTGCCGCAGGCCACAGCCGCGACAGCAATGACCTCTATACCGCACGCAGCATTAAAATTTATACCGACGGTGCCCTCGGCAGCCACGGCGCTGCCCTGCTGGAACCCTATCAGGATCGGCCCGATCACAGCGGCTTGCTGTTAACCAGCGAACAACAGCTGCGCCAGCTATTTGATCAGGCGATTAAGGCCGGCTTCCAGATCGCCATTCACGCCATCGGCGACAAGGGCAATCGCATTGCACTGGACGAATTTGAATACGCCTTCAACAGCATCGGCGGCCGCGAACTGCGCCACCGCATCGAGCATTCGCAGGTGGTTGCGCCGGAGGATATTCCGCGCTTTAAAGCACTTGATGTGATTCCCTCGATGCAGCCAACTCACGCCACCAGCGATATGAATATGGCCGAAGAGCGCATTGGCGCCGAGCGTTTAAAAGGCGCCTATGCCTGGCGCAGTTTTCTCAATCAGAACAGTCGACTGGTCTCCGGCTCCGACTTTCCGGTTGAATTGGCCAACCCTTTTGATGGCATTCATGCCGCAGTGACCAGACAGAACAAACAGAACCAACCTCCGGGCGGCTGGATTCCACAACAGGCGATCAGCATCGAAGAGACTATGCGCAGTTTTAGCATTGACGCAGCCTGGGCGGCACATCAGGAGGAGACGCTGGGTGGCCTCAGCCCTGGCAAATGGGCGGATTTTATTTTGCTCGATCAGGATATCTACGCTATTGCGCCAGAAGACCTGTGGAAAACCCAAGTGCTCGAGACCTGGCTGGCGGGCAAGCGGGTATTTGCGGCGGAGTCAGCGGTGACGCTGTAGCGAATTGGAGCGAGACTGCCAAAGTTAGCAGTTACCTTTAGCCCCTAAACTTTAGCCCCTAAACTTTAGCCCTATTCGGCCAACTGCACAGGAATGGTATTGGCGCTGCGCTCGACGCTGTTATCCTGATTCAGATAAACCAGTTTTGGTTTGTGCTCAGCGGCTTCCTGTTCAGAAAACTGGCCGTAACTGGCAATAATAATGCGATCGCCCACCTGGCACTTGCGCGCCGCGCCACCATTCATTGAAATAATGCCCGACCCGGCTTCGGCGACAATCACATAGGTGGTAAAACGCTCACCGTTGGTGACATTGTAAATATCGATCTGCTCAAACTCCTGCATACCAGAGAGCGCCAACAGATTGGCGTCGATGGCGCAAGAGCCGTCATACCAGAGCTCAGCCTGCGTAACAGAACCCATATGCAACTTGGCTTTCAGATAAGTAGATAACATTTATACACTCCTAATAGTCTTCCGTTTCGGCTCGCTGAGCCGCCTCAATCGAGACGGATACTGAGGTTATCAATCAATCGCGCCGCCTCGGTAAACATCGCACCGAGAACTGTGATTTCGAGATCATCTTCCGCAGCGGGATCAAGGGTCTTGCTGTTGCTCACAGTAATATAGTCGGTCTTGAAACCGGCGCTGGCGATGCGCTCCGCGGCAACCTGTTCCAGCTCGCGAAAGTTGCGTGCGCCATCGACAATCTGTTGCGCAATCCACTCCAGGCTCTCTTTCAACACCACCACCTTGGGGCGCTCTTGCGGGGTGATATAGCTGTTGCGAGAACTCATTGCCAGACCGTCCGCCTCGCGGAATATATCCGCCGCGGTAATCTCAACCGGCATACAGAGATCTTCAGCCATGCGTCGAATGACCGCCAACTGCTGATAATCCTTGATGCCAAACACCGCTTCGTCCGGCTGCACAATATTAAACAGTTTGGTCACCACGGTGGTGACCCCTTCAAAGTGACCCGGACGGCTGGCGCCACATAGCACATCGGTCATGGTCGGGCAGATTACCCGGCTCTGGGTGTCGAGGCCGTTGGGGTACATCTCGATATCGTCGGGGTGAAACAGATAGTCACAGCCGGCCGCTGTCAGCTTGTCGCAATCGTTCTGATAGGTACGAGGATATTTATCCCAGTCCTCATTAAGACCAAACTGCAGCGCATTGACAAAAATAGAACAGACCACAATATCGCAGGTACTGCGCGCCTGCTCGATCAATGCCAGATGACCCTGATGCAGATTGCCCATGGTTGGCACAAAGCCAATGCGCAATCCTTCACGGCGGTGCACATTCAATGCATCGCGAAGACCACTGACGGTGTGGAAAATTCTCATAGTGGAATACCCTGTGGAGATTTAGTTGTCGGCGAAGTAATCGCCGGCAAGATTTTCAAAGCGCGTGTATTTACCAAGGAACGCCAGTCGGCAGGTGCCGATTGGACCATTGCGCTGCTTGCCGATAATAATTTCGGCACTGCCCTTGTCCGGGCTGTCTTCGTTGTAAACCTCATCGCGATAGAGAAATACAATCACGTCCGCATCCTGCTCAATCGCGCCCGATTCACGCAGATCGGAGTTTACCGGGCGCTTGTTGGGACGCTGTTCAAGATTACGACTGAGCTGCGACAGCGCAATCATCGGACATTCGTATTCACGGGCCAGATTTTTCAGTTCCCGCGAGATCTGCGAGATCTCCTGCACCCGCCCCTCACCGGGGTTGGTGCCGCTCATCAGCTGCAGGTAGTCGACCATAATCAGACCGGGTTGGGCCTGCTCATAGAGTTTTTCCATATCCGCCGGTGTGTCTGAGCCATGCTCCTGATGCCATTCCTGGCGCAATTGCTCAACCCGCTCACGGGTAAACTGCTTGATGCGGTTGCGCATCTCCAGCGGTGTAATACCCGAGGTGTCATCGATAAACAGCGGCCGATCTTTCAGTCGCTGCGCCGCACTGCTCAGCCGCGGCCAGTCATCTTCGGTCAGATTGCCCGAGCGCATACGGGTCTGGTCAATTTTTCCGATCGACGACAGCAGTCGCATAATCAGCTGGCTGGCTGGCATCTCCAGCGAGAAAACCAGCACCGGACGCGATTGATTCAGCGTCGCGTACTCAACCATATTCATGGCGAAGGCAGTCTTACCCATCGAGGGTCGACCCGCCACGATCACCAGATCCGACTTCTGCCAGCCGGATGTCATCTCGTCGAGATCTTTAAACCCTGTACCCATACCAGTGATATCGGCATCGTTTCTAAACAGCTCATCGAGGCGCTCGACCGCTTCTTTAAGCAGCGCATTAACCTCTTTAAAACCGCCCTTTTTCGGCCGGTTTTCAATAATTTCCTGCAGCCGACTCTCGGCTTCGGCGAGCAACTTCGAGCTATCCCAACCCAACGGGTTGTAGCCTTTACGCACAATATCACTGGCCGCACCAATCAACTGGCGAACAATTGAGCGCTCGAGAACAATCTGGGTATAGGCCTGAATATTGGCCGAACTCGGCGTGCTCTGGGCCAGCTCGACCAGATACTCAGCGCCGCCAACTGAGGCCAGTTCATTACTGTTTTGCAGGGATTCACTGAGGGTGATGGGATCAAATGGCTGCCCGGCCTCCGCGAGGCTGAACATAGCGTTAAAGATCAGCTGATGATCTTTGCTGTAGAAATCGCTGTCCGAGAGCACCGACGCGGTCGCATCGAAAGCATCATTTTTCAGCATCAAGCCGCCGAGCACAGCCTGTTCCGCCTCAATCGAATGCGGCAGCGGCTGACTGGCTGTGGGCTCTGCGAATAGTGCTTCGTTCATATTTCTGACTGATAATTTTTCAGGATAAGTATCTGGAGCTGAAACGAAAACGGCACTGCATCTTATTCAGAAGCAGTGCCGTTTTGCAATAAATTTACCCGGATCGCGCGGGGATTTATTCAGCTTCCACCACAACGGTGAAGCTTTGAACCACATCCACGTGCAGCTGGCACTCAACGCTGAACTCGCCAACAAAGCGGATTGGGCCTTCTGGCATGTTGATCTCGCTCTTGTTGATATCACCACCAGCAGCTGCGATGGCATCTTCCAGCTCGCGAATACCAACCGAACCAAACAGCTTGCCTTCGTCGCCAGCAACAGCAGAGATAGTCACTGTACCAATCGCTGCGAGCGCTGCGGCACGCTTCTGCGCTTCAGCCAACTTGGCTGCAGCAGCGGCTTCAAGATCTGCACGACGCAGTTCAAATTCAGCAATATTTGCCTCTGTGGCAAAAACAGCCTTGCCCTGCGGGATCAGGTAGTTGCGACCAAAGCCAGCTTTAACAGTAGCCTTGTCACCAATACCGCCCAATTTACCGATCTTTTCTAACAGAATGACTTCCATCTTACTATCCTCTTTTCACACTTGGCTCAGGAGTTGCGGTTTTTAAATGCCGCAAGCCGAGAGCGTAAATTCAATATGCTATCAACCAATCCAAGGCCGACCAGCACAGCACCTGTCGGACCGATAAAAAACAGTCCAAAGTACATCAATCCAAGCCAATGTCCACCCCAGCCCATCAGCGCCACACTTGAGTGAATCAGTGCCACACCAGCTATCAACAGCGGCAGAGACATCAATTCAACCCAGGGCGTGAACTCGCGGGGCAACGCCACACCGGCCACAACAATCGCAAACAAGATAATCGCTATCTGCCGCTGTAACTGAAACCCGTGGAATTCTTCACGAAAACCGCCGGGATTAAATAACAGCGCCTGCCACCATCTCGCCACAAACAAGCCACAGACCACAGTCAGCGCAACCATCCATGCCAGCAGACCCAACACAAAGGTTCTGTCAGGGACCAGACTCAGCTGCTCCGACACACCGGCCTGGGCGCTGACTTGCGCAACCAGTTCGGCGACTTCGGCAACCACCTGATCGACATCCGCGCTGGCGGCGAAACCGACAATCGCGACCGCCACAGCACTGGCGATGCCTGCTCCAATCAATGTCCACTGCCACGACACCGTCGTGCGTAAGATATTGGCGGCGACAACAATAACAATCAGTGCCGCGGATGGAGCCAGCGTTAACAGCGGGCTCATACTGCTGGTCAGGTAAAGTGCCAGCCAGGGCAGCAGTGCCCAAAGCGCAACAATTAAACCTTCCGAGCTATCTTTGCGAAGGGTGACCAAACCGATGGTGGCCGGGCTAATCAACGGCAGCAAACTGCCAAAAACCGCCACACCACAGGCCTGAACACGCCCGCGCATAATTAACTCTGCCAGGGCTCGCAAAGGGGTTAACCTCTAATTACTTGTGGCTATCGGTGTACGGCAGCAGCGCGATGTAACGAGCGCGTTTAATCGCTTCCGACAGTTCACGCTGATAGCGCGCTTTGGTTCCGGTGATACGGCTTGGAACAATCTTGCCGCTCTCGGAAACATAGCCTTTCAAAGTATCCAGATCTTTGTAATCGATTTCAGGCGCGCCTTCGGCACTG
Source organism: Porticoccaceae bacterium (assembly GCA_023255165.1). GTDB lineage: Bacteria > Pseudomonadota > Gammaproteobacteria > Pseudomonadales > Porticoccaceae > HTCC2207. The sequence goes on from JALRJD010000253.1 coordinate 8,323, forward strand.
AAACGACAAAACTTTCTACGACGTACAAACTTGGCCATTATTCTTCTCCCTCGCTCTGCTCTTCGGTAACCACGTCTTCTGCTGCTTCGGTCGCTTCAGCAGCGGCGTCTTCAGCGGCCTTGGCTTCATCAGCTTTGGCTTTGGCAGCAGCGCGGCGCTCGCGGGCTTCCTTATCTGCTTTATCAGCGTTTTCGGCTTTCATAATCGGAGATTCAGCTGTAATAGCTTCATCGCGACGGATAACCATGCTGCGCAGAACGGCATCGTTGTAACGGAAGGTTGAGTTAAGCTCGTCGAGAACATCCTGACCACATTCGACGTTCATCAGAATGTAGTGAGCTTTATGAATTTTGTTGATTGGGTAGGCCAATTGACGGCGACCCCAGTCTTCCAGACGGTGGACCTTGCCTTCGCCCGCTTCGATAGAAGCAGTGTAACGCTCGACCATACCTGGGACTTGCTCGCTCTGGTCCGGGTGAACCAGGAACACGATTTCGTAGTGACGCATTGTATCTCCTCGTGGATTGTAGTCTCCCGTCAGTGCCAATCGGCTTCTGCAGTGAGACAAGGAGTGCCTGGGCTGGGCCCAGACGCTGTAAGGCGCGCTATTGTAGTGAGTTGACCTGCCCGTTGCAACCGACTTTTTCGCCGCGGTTTAGTGGCTTTTTTCGGAGATCTGCGAGGCGTCTGAGAGACTGAAAATCGAGCGCACATTGCTGCGCGGCTGAGTCAGAATGGTAGTAATCGCGAGCTCCTCGCAGGCGACCAATATGTGAAACACAATCACGGCCTGGAAGAACAGCTCGGCGCCCATCAGGGTGAGCGCATAAAAGGCAGGCGCCATCAGCACTGCGGCGGTCTTGGCGCCCAGCGTGTGGTAGCTGGGGTATTCACCAAACTTGGTCAGGGCGTGGGCCACCGGCACCATAAACGAGAGCGTTGCGGCGAGCAGGAACCAGGCCTGTTTGGCAAACACCTCTGGCCACACCCAGTAGAGCCCGAGAATCATGCTGCCATAGGTCAGCACATCACCCCAGCTGTCGAGTTTGGCACCGAGTTCCGAGGTCTGATTTAACTTGCGCGCCAGATAGCCATCAAAGGCGTCGCTGAGCAGCGACAGCGCCAGAACTGCCAAAAAGGCCTGGGGCAGACGCCAGTAAGCCAGGGTTATCAACACTGGCACCAGCGCCAGCCTGGCGATGCTGAGCATATTGGGAATTGAAAATATCTTCTGTTTTGTCATAGCGGTTTGTTATCAAATGCCGGAGTCTGTTTTTTAAGCTCTTTCCACAAAGCACTCTAGACCAGAGTTAGACCAGAGTTAGACCAGATTCGCGTCTCAACTCTAAGGTTAGCACAGAAGCAAAAACCAATGCCCTATCCAACATACGGGTAAAAATACTATCCGCGGCGCTGACGCACAACCTCAAACAGGCACACACCAGTCGCCACCGACACATTTAAACTGCTTACCTCGCCCGCCATCGGCAACTTGACCAGATAATCACACTGCTTGCGGGTCAACTGGCGAATGCCCTTACCCTCGGCGCCCATCACCAGTGCCATCGGGCCGGTCAGATCGAGATCATAAATAAACTGCTCCGCCTCACCCGCGGTGCCCGCCACCCAAACGCCAAGCTGCTGCAACTTTTCCAGGGTTCGGGTGAGATTGGTCACCATCACCAGCGGCACTGACTCCGCCGCACCACAGGCAACCTTCTGCACCACCGGCGTCAGACCCACTGAGTTATCCTTGGGCACAATCACCGCGTGCACTCCCGCGCCATCAGCAGAGCGCAGACAGGCTCCGAGATTGTGCGGATCAGTGACGCCGTCGAGCACCAGAAACAGCGCTTTGTGACCCTGCTTTTCAGCCAGCTCAAGCAGATAATTTTCATCGTAAGTCTGGCCCGACTCACAGAGTGCAACCACACCCTGATGGCGACCATCAACTTTGTCATCAAGATTCTTCACCGTCGCCCACTGCAGAGTCACGCCGTGCTGCTCCGCCAACTTGTGAATCTTTTGCAGGCGATCATCCTCACGCCCTCGCTGCACATGCAACTCGCGCACGCGCTGCGGCGCTGACTTAAGCATGGTTTGAACAGCATGTATGCCGTAGATCCAATCCACTGCATTCTCCCGGTAGGCTCTCTATTGATTGCGCATTGTACTGGCTTTCGGCAGAATTCGAACATCATTCCATGCAACGACCACAAAACTATGTCCCTGCCCAATTCGGAA
>JALRJD010000271.1 GCA_023255165.1 Porticoccaceae bacterium
GTGTTGCTGCACCGCAATGCGATAGCCTGACTTGTTACCGAGTGCGTCACCGAGCGGGCCGCCCAGTGCCGCGCTGAGGGTACGGGTATTGTAATCACCCATGCTCAGAGTCAAACGGCCCTGTTGCTGTTCGCCGGGTTGATTGGATTTCAGATTGATCAGCCCGGCCAGCGCATTGGCGCCATAAAGTGTGCCCTGGGGGCCGCGCAAAATCTCGATCTGTTCGATATCCATGGTCGTGGCGGCTCCGGCAATACCGGTAAAATCAATGCCATCGACCAGAATCGCCACCGATGGATTTAATGGCTCGATAAACTGGCTGCGCTCGCCGATACCGCGAATTTGAATAAAGCGACCGCGGGACGCGCCACTGGAGAAATTAACATTTGGCGCTTGATTAAGCATCTGCTCCAGATGTCGCGCCTGACGCTGTTCGATGGCATGGTCATTAAATACACTGACGCTGGCGGCGGTTTCCAGCAATGCGGCATCACGGAAATCCGCGGTGACGGTAATCTCTTCGATGGTTAGCCCCGCAGCACCATCAGTGTCGGCGTCGGCAAAAACAGCTATCGACAACAGCGCCGGCAGCAAAATCCGGGACAGATTTGGAGAAAGAAGATTCAGGTGAAAAAAAGTACTGCTTTTTGGCAAGTTCATAAGAGCCTCTATAACAAGATTAAACGTTAAGGAGACCCGGAAGCATTGGACGAAGAAAGGTAACAAGCAACTGGTCCTATTCCTACGCCGGTATAATCCGGATCAGGTTCAAAGGGTTCTTCTCAGGCCGTTCAGACTGGCCGCCCCTTAGGAAACGCCTGGTTTGGCGCGTCAGCATCATAGCACCGCACTTGCACAAGCACTATTAACCGCTGAAAATTTTCTGTTCTCGTAGCTGACAGTTACACCACTTACTCCGGAAAAAATTCAGTGACTGATTGGGAAATAGATAGCCAGCCAGAAAAACTGACTACACAGTGCAGGCGAGAATTCGGCTCAACTCACAGAGAGAGCGGCCGGATTGTTGACGCAGATCGGCAAATACCTTCTCCACCAGGCGCATATCGCGCTGTGATGTGGGGCTGAATGCTTTCATCAGTCCCTGATTAACCAGGGCATCACAGACATCCTTGGTCAGCAGAAAAGTATCCTTGCCCATACTGCGCAGCATCATCGGCCCCGTATTTCCACCCAGACGCGAGCCCTGTTTTTTAAGTTCCAGCCACAAACCGACCACATCGTCCTCCGGCCAATCGGCGATAAATTGTCCAAAGCTGCCATGGCTGCGCTGTTTGTCGAGCACATAGGTGGCGTTATGCCGAACCGAAACGATCTTGGTAAAGTTGCGCACAATACGCGTATCCTGCGCCAGCTGCTCTAGCTTTTCATCACTGTAGTGAGCAATCGCCAACGGGTTAAACCCCGCAAAAGCCTCTTCAAAGCCGGGCCATTTATTGTCAATTACCCGCCATACAAAGCCTGCGCGGAACACACAGCGGGTCATCATCGACAGGTAACGATCGTCCGGCTGCGCGGCCAGTTCGGCGGCATCACGGGCGCGTGGCAGTATCGCCTCGAGCTCGGCGACGCCACCACGATTTTTGGCGGCCAACTGATAGAGATTGTTGTAAGTTGTTTTCACCTGCGGATCCTTTGAAATTTAGTCGCCCTGTTTAAAAGCTTTCTCGCGGGCCAAAACCCAAATCGACTATAGCCTTTGGCCAATTATCTGAATACTGAAACTGACCACAATCAGCAACAACAGCAGCCCAAAGATTTGGCTCAGCCAGCGACCACTGCGCTGATACCGCTCCAGCATAGCAGACTGGGCGACCACCAGGGCCACCAGCATATACCAAACTGTATCAACGCTTCCGGCAATCAGCGCCATCAGCAACTTGTCGCTTGTCGCACTTGCAACAGAGACAAACTGACTAAACAGCGCGCTAAAGAAAAGAATGATTTTCGGGTTGACCAGAGCAATCAAAAAGCCATCGCGGGCAGCCATCCAGTTTGAGCGGCTCATGGCAACCAATAATTCGGGACTCTGTCGCGCAGGCGCAAACAGAAGGTTTAATGCCATCCAGCCAAGGTAGATGCAGCCGGCTATTTGCAATCCATCAAAAACCCCTTGATAACGCTGCAAAACCGCAACCAATCCAAGGGTGGTCAAGAGGGCAAAAAAGACGATTACCAACCCGTGTGAAAGTGCCGCAATGGCGCCTGCCAGACGCCCCTGACTGAGGGTCACATTGGCAATTACAGCCAGGCTCGGGCCCGGCGACATGGCCCCCAACAGGCACGCCAGAGTCAGTGAAATCCAAAAATCAGCGCTCATAATTACCCTTATATACAAGACTATTTGGTTTCTACCAAGAATTTGCCAAACAAACCGACGCCGGCAAAACTAATACTAAAGTATTAGTTCTTCAGTGCTATATCAACCCTGACCGGAATACTCAAAAATGCCCTCAGACGTTCAAGTATAAGAGATATTTATGGCCACAGGCAGCGCAATGAAAAGTTCGGTAAAAACCACCATCAATGCAGTTGAACTGGAGGAAACTTTTAAGGCAGGCTTGGGCGAGGATGGTCAAGCAACGTAAGGATAGCCACGCACAGGTGGAAATCCAGGTTCTTGCCCATGACGCCCTTGAAGTAAGAGTTGAGAAACTCTGGGCTGTCAGGCTCGACCGCAATGCCGCCCATCTTCTGGCAGGATGGGCATTGAAAATGCAGCGTGCCAGTCGGGGCCACTGCCACCCAGTCATGACCGCACACTAGGCAAGCCACATAGGTTGCTTGGTGTGGGCGGCGGTCATCAAGGTTTACGATATTGTCACTCATAGCTGCTCTCCTTTGACTGTTGTTGTGAAGTCAACCATGTCATCGCGAAGTTTTGGGTTGAGATTCCACTGTGCTAGTTCTACTGCCAACTCAAGCAGCTTCACCGCTGACCCACTGACCCCATGTAGGCACGTCAGGGTCAATAGCTACAATATAAACCATGCGCTGGTCGCTGTCAATACGTTTGATGATGTATTGCTGCCCGTTCACTTGCTGCCCCGTTTTTACCCGTTG
>JALRJD010000287.1 GCA_023255165.1 Porticoccaceae bacterium
CGGCGACTCTCTTTTTATCAACAGGATTATACGATGTCAGAATTTACCAATGTCAGCGTGAGCAAAGAAGCGAACGTTTATTTCGATGGTCAGGTGACCAGCCGTTCGGTTACCTTTGCCGATGGCACCCGCAAAACCCTCGGTGTGATGTTGCCCGGTGACTATGAGTTTGGCACAGAGGTGCGCGAGTTGATGGAGATCACCTCCGGTGAGCTGGATGTCTTGCTGCCTGGCGCGACAGAGTGGCAGGCATTTAAAGGGGGCATGTCTTTTGAGGTGCCAGCAGCGGCAAAATTTGGTGTCAGGGTTAAGCAGATTACCAATTATGTTTGCTCATACTTTGCCTGATTGGTTCTTGTGAGCATGGAGCTGGATCGTTGACCGCCGAGTCGCAACCCAACAACCCCCTGCACGGCATCACGCTGGAGACAGTGGTGACTCGGCTGGTTGAACATTATGGTTGGCCGTATCTCGCTGACACTATTAATATCAACTGCTTTAAAAGCGACCCTTCGATAAAGTCGAGCCTGACGTTTTTGCGCAAAACGCTGTGGGCGCGGGAGAAGGTGGAAAAACTTTATATCAAAACCTTTGCCGCCTCCAAACCTGCGACTGCGGGCAAGCCCAATCCGTGGACATCCGGGGCCTATAAAAAGTCCTGATTCAGCCAAAACGAATCTGCGGATATAGCCCCAATCTTGAGCTGGTGCGGGTAGAGGCGGAACTGACTTTAACCCTCGCTGACTTTGGTCTACGTTTACTTCGTTGGAAGAATTTTTATTCTCTGTTACCAGTGAGGAATTGACGATGGCCAATGAAGGTTACCATGAGGCGGAGGAGAAGCTCTCCGCAAAGACCAGGGATATGCACCGGGCGATCAGCTCGCTAATGGAAGAGCTGGAGGCGGTTGACTGGTATAACCAGCGCGTCGATGTCTGCGAAGATGATGATCTCAGGGTTATCCTCCAGCACAATCGCGATGAGGAAAAAGAACATGCCTGCATGTTGCTGGAATGGTTGCGTCGTCGTGATCCGCGATTTGAAAAAGAGCTGAAAGATTATTTATTTACCGACAAGCCGATTGCCCATTTTTCAAACCACGACTAGTGGTTTGTCTTTCAGCGGGTCGACTTAATCGCTTTTCCCGTAAACAGGAGCCATTATGCCCACAGCCTATGCATTGGTTATTTTAAATATTCTCTCTATTGTTATCTGTTATCAGATTGCAAAGAGCCGTGGCGGCAGCACTCGCTTCTGGGGGTGGATGGGAGTATTGTTTGGCCCCTTCGCGATTCCTTTTGCGTTTTATTGCAAGCCTAAAAATGAGAATAATAAATGACCGGTGAAACCGATCTGACCACGCTGCTCCATAACCTGTCCCCCAGCCTTAATCCGCAAGACTATGTTTTTTGCACGATTGCGGATGCGGCCTATGGCGATTTTGCCGAGCACAAACCGCTGGCTTCGTTTATGGAAACTGAAGGGCTGACGCTGGTGCTGTTAAAATCCAGCGCCGATAAGGCCGGCCTGACCTATGAGGGAAGCTTTAAATACATCACTCTCAATGTGCACTCAAGTCTTGAGGCGGTTGGGTTAACTGCCGCGGTTGCAACCAGATTGGCGGAGCAGGGTATCAGCGCCAATGTGATTGCGGCTTTTTTTCACGACCATATTTTTGTTGCCTCGGCGGATGCCGACAGAGCGTTGGCGGCGCTGCAATCAGACAGCTTCAAGATTGTCGCTGAGGACCTCGTCTAGTTTTTGATGCCGAGCATTATGCAGTACTTTATTACCACCCTGTTCGGCTTTCTCTTCGCCCATACTGCCGCTACCAATCTGCGCTGCCAACTGTTGTGCATAACCATTGGCATTAATCACGTCACCCATCAGCAGCAGGGCTGGTGATGGCAGCGGGTGATATTGCAGTTTGGCGGCGATGTCGCTGACAGTCGCCACCAGCACCTGCTGACTATCCGCGGTGCCTTGAGCCACTACGGCAAAGGGTTTATCTGCCGGGCAGCCGCGGGCAAGCAGCTGCATGGTAATTTCCGCCAGGTTGGAAAGGCCCATATAAAAGACCACTGTACTGTCTTTTTGCAGGGCCAGATCCCAGTTGATCTCCAGACGGCCGTGCTGCCGGTGGCCGGTGATAAAGGTCACCGCATGGGCGTGGTTGCGATGGGTCAGTGGAATACGGGTGGCCGCGGCACAGCCTATGGCGGCGGTAATGCCCGGCACAATATGGCACTCAATACCCTGCTCGGTGAGGTGATCGACCTCTTCGCCACCGCGGCCAAAGATAAACGGGTCGCCGCCTTTTAGCCGCACCACCTTTTTCCCGCAGCGTGCCAGTGCCACCAGCAGCGCACAGATTTGATGCTGGGGCAGGCTGTGTTGGTGTTTGCGTTTACCAACATAGACCAGATCACAGTGTTTGCGGGCATGCTCGAGCAGCGCTGGGTTGGCCAGGCGGTCGTAGACAATGGCATCCGCCTCTTGCAACAAGCGCACGGCTTTGAGGGTGATCAACTCTGGATCACCGGGCCCCGCACCGACCAGATAAACTTCGCCCGTGGTTGGCGGCGGGGGCTGTGTGGGAGTGGCAAATAAATTCACAATATTGGTCATGGTTTGGTCCGCTTGATTGAGGTTATCCCAGTGCCGTGGCTTCTTGATCTACCGCTCTACCGGCGATCAGATTGTTCAATTCGGGAATACAGGAGCCGCAGTTGCTGCCGCACTTTAAGGTTTCGCCAAGTTGCTGTATCGAGCAGGCGCCGCCTTTAATTGCCGCGATAATGCGTGCTTCACTGACTTTAAAGCAGGAGCAGATCAACCTGTCGTCGCCCTGTTGCTGCGGCCCGCAGAGTAGGCTCCAATAGCTTTCAATGGCGCGCGGATTCAGCAGCGTTTGCAGCCACGATCTGGCGGGCAGAGATTGCTTGTCGCGGTGGCTGAAAATGGCAATTTCCATCCGCTCGTCGCTGTAACCGATCAGGCGCTGATCCAGATGAGCGGGGTCGGAAAACTGGGCATAGGCCATGGGGCCAGTTTCTGTGATCGCAAAAGTACTGGCGTCAAAAGCCCCGAAATCAAAAGCCTCGGACTCAAAAGCGCTGGAAATATAACCCTGCCAATCAAAGTCCGCGCTCACTGCCACCTGATAAATGCAACCCTGTTGCTCTGGCAGCGGCGCAAGGTTCCAGTTAATAAAGCCGCGGCAATCAATTTTTTGGCGGCTCACCACCACTGCCCAGCACGGGGTTTCGATTTTTTTCAGCGCGGCGCGGCTGCATTTAAATTGCGGCTGCCCGGACAGCGGATCGGTAACCGGTTCAATCAAACGGTCAACCCGGGCGCTGTGCGCGTTTTGGTCACTCCAGTGAATGGGCACGAACAGTTGTCCCGGTGCAATGCCCGGGTCAATCATGCAGAGCACTGCAATCGCACCGCGGCCGGTCGAAACCTCGGCCAGATCGCCCTGATCGAGACTTGCTTCGGCGGCGGTCTGCGGGTGCATGGCGACAAAGGGCTGATCAATATGGTTGAGCAGTGACGCGGCGCGGCCGGTGCGAGTCATGGTGTGCCACTGGTCGCGAATACGACCACTGTTAAGGATCAGTGGGAACTTATTTTCGGAGCTCTTACCCCAATGTTTCCCGATTGGCAGGGCGGGGCTGATGGCGACAAACTGTGCCCGTCGATTAGGCGTTGCAAACTGCCCGTCTGCGAATAGTCGCTCTGTGCCCGTGGGTTGCTTGGCTGTCACCGGCCACTGAATCGGCTGCAGCTGATCATAACCGGATTCCGAGAGCTGGCTCAGAGCGCCGATATTAAACAGGCGCTGGCCCTGATTGTGGTAACCACTGAGCCGCGCATGTTCGACAAAGATCTGCCGTGGTGAGCTGTAGTTAAAGGCTTCGCCAAAACCCATGGCGGTGGCCACGCGGGAGAGAATCCACCAGTCCGGACGTGCGTCACTCGGTGCACTGACCAGCGCTCGCTGGCGCGAAATACGTCGCTCGGAGTTGGTCACTGTGCCCGATTTTTCTCCCCAACCGGCGGCGGGTAGCAGAATATTGGCCGTGGCGGTGGTGTCGGTCTCGGCGATACAGTCGGAGACAATAACCGTGTCGCACTGCTGCAGGGCGGCTCTGACCCGATCGGCATTGGGCATACTCACGACCGGGTTGGTGCCAATAATCCAGATCGCCCTGATGCGGCCATCAGCCACCGCATCAAACAGCTCCACCGCCTTAAGGCCCGGCTGTTGACTGAGCTGGTCGCTGTTCCAGAAGCTTGACAGAGTGGCGATATTTTCCGGGCTGTAATCCATATGCGCCGCCAGCATATTGGCCAGACCACCGACCTCGCGGCCACCCATGGCATTGGGCTGACCGGTAATTGAAAATGGTCCGGCACCCGGCTTGCCGATGCGGCCGGTAGCCAGATGGCAGTTGATAATGGCATTGCATTTGTCGCTGCCAGTGGCGGACTGATTAATGCCCATGGAATAAAAGGTAATGGTTTTGTCAGTCTCGGCAAACCAGCGGTAAAAGGTTTCCAGGGCTTCCTGGTCGACGCCGCAGCGCTTGCCGAGAGTCGCTGTGCTGATTGCCTCTGCGGCCGCCAGTGCAGCGGCAAAGCCATCTGTGTGCTGTTTAATATAGGTGTTGTCCAGTTTGTCGGTTGTCGCCAGATAGGCCAGCAGACCATTGAAGACAAAACCGTCCGCGCCCGGTGTGATGGCCAGATGCAGATCGGCGAGATCGCAGGTGGCAGTGCGTCGCGGGTCGATAACAACGATTTTCATCGCTGGATTTTTCTCCCGGGCTGCGGCAATACGCCGGTAGAGCACCGGGTGAGTCCAGGCCGCATTGGAGCCGGTCAGCACCAGCAGCTGGCACTGTTCGAGATCTTCATAGTTGCAGGGCACGGCGTCGGCGCCGAAAGCGCGCTTGTAACCGGCCACCGCGGAGGACATGCAGAGCCGCGAATTGGTGTCGACATTGGGCGTGCCGATAAACCCTTTGGCGAGCTTGTTGGCAACATAATAGTCTTCGGTAAGCAGCTGGCCGGAAAGGTAAAAGGCGATTGCCGACGGCCCATGTTGCTGGCGAATGCGGGTCAGCCTGCTGGCGACCTCGTCTACAGCATCGTCCCAACCGACTTCGCGCCCCTCAATACGTGGTTGCAGCAAACGGCCATGGGTGCCCATGGTCTGAGCCAGCGCCGCGCCTTTGACGCAGAGCTTGCCAAGATTGGCCGGGTGTTGCGGGTCACCGGAGACGGCAATAATCTGCTCGTCGGCAACTTTCGCTCTGACGCCACAGCCCACCCCGCAGTAGGGGCAGGTGGTGAGCACGGTAGAGGTCGCAACAGAAGGTTTGTAAGTCATCGACTTTCGCTATTGGTTAAGCGGCGATTGATTAAGTAGCACATGTTCGGCGACCACAGCGACCGCGAAAACCGGCACCGAGATGGCAGTGTCTTCCAGACACTCACCGGTGACCAGATCAAAGTGCTGTTTATACAATGGCGACGCCACCACCAGCCTGCCGTCGAGATCGCCGACAATGCCGCGGGACAGCACATTGGCCCCGCCTATCGGGTCGCGGTTGCCGATGGCATAGATCTGGGGCGTTTCATCGGGCAGATAAAACAGCGCGATCTGTTCGCCATTGAGCTCGGCGCAGACCCCGGAATTTGCTATCAGATCGGCTTGCCGACAGAGCGTGATGGCCTGCGATTCTATTGATTGTGATGCCTTGCTCACGATTATTTCTCCTAGGCCGGCTGTGCCAGCAGTTGTTTGCGCTCGGCGTCTGTTGCCGGTCTCGGCTGGCCGCGCTCTTCAACAAAGACAATCTCGCGATCTTCGGCCTCGGAGTTGACGAACTGGCGGAAACGCTTGAGTTTCTCCGGATCTTCAATGGTGGTTTTCCATTCGCACTGATAGCTGCCAACAATGCTTTCCATCTGCGCCTCGAGTTCGGTGGCAATGCCTAGCGAGTCTTCAATCACCACCTGCCGCAGGTAGTCGAGGCCGCCTTCGAGGTTGTCGAGCCAGGTTGAGGTGCGCTGCAGCCGGTCGGCGGTGCGCACATAAAACATCAAAAAACGGTCGATGGTTCGGATCAGGGTTTCGTCGTCGAGGTCAGTGGCAAACAGATCCGCATGACGTGGTTTCATGCCGCCGTTGCCACAGACAAACAGGTTCCAGCCGTTCTCGGTGGCGATAACGCCAAAGTCTTTTGACTGCGCCTCGGCACATTCGCGGGTGCAGCCCGAGACCGCTGATTTCAGTTTGTGCGGCGAGCGCAAACCTTTGTATCGGTTTTCGATGGTCAGCGCCATGGCGACGCTATCCTGCACGCCGTAGCGGCACCAGGTGCTGCCGACACAGGACTTCACCGTGCGCAGCGCCTTGCCATAAGCGTGGCCGGTTTCAAATCCGGCGGCTACCAGTTCGCCCCAGATTGCGGGTAGATCCTGCACACGAGCGCCAAACAGGTCGATTCGCTGGCCACCGGTAATCTTGCTGTAAAGCCGATATTTTTTCGCCACCTGGCCCAGCACAATTAATTTGTCGGGGGTGATTTCGCCGCCGGCAATGCGCGGCACCACGGAGTAGGTGCCATTTTTTTGCATATTGGCGAGAAAGGTATC
>JALRJD010000354.1 GCA_023255165.1 Porticoccaceae bacterium
TCGGAAAGACTGAGTAGAAGCTTCCCAGAGAGGATGGAGTAGTGCGTTCAGCCTGTCAGGACAATTTGATTGTGGGAATAGCGCGATGTTGGTTGGCGACTAACCGCCGGCCTGTTTTAACGCCTCAAGATAATCTTCCCCATGCCTGTGCTCGCCAACAACCTCAGACAGAGTTTGACCCTCTGGATTGGTCGCATTGAGATTGTGGCCAGCCTCGAGAAAGAATTTCAGGAAGGTCTCAAAATTATCAATATTCATACCGCGATAAGCTTTTTCCAGCAGATGAAAATCCGGATCAACCCCCTCAGGCGCCTGAAAATCGAGAAAGCTTTTAACCCGCTGGTCATCAAAGACCTCACCGAGAACCTTTTGTTTATCTTTTTTGAGAGACATGTTTTACCTTAAAGCGATTACAGCAATTCATTGAGTTTTTGCAGCAAAATCTGATTGACCTGCTGTGGGTTGGCCTGGCCCTGCGAGGCTTTCATGATCTGCCCCATAAAGCCACCGAGTTTTTTCTTACGCTTGGCTTCATCGGTGTTGATATAGTCATCGACCATAGCCTGATTAGCGGCCAACACCTCGGCCACGATCTGTTCCAGCGCGCCGCTATCCGAAACCTGCTTCAGACCACGGGCTTCAATGATTTCGTCGGCACTGCCTTCACCGGCCCAGATTGCTTCGAACACCTCTTTCGCCATTTTGCCGCTGATGCTGTTATCGGCGATTCGCAGAATCATGCCCGCCAGCTGTTCAGCGCTGACTGGACTCTTGTTGATGCTGAGCTCTTCATTATTGAGGCGTCCGGCGAGTTCGCCCATAACCCAGTTGGCGGTCAGTTTGGCGTTGGAAGACGTTGCCGCGGCGGTTTCAAAATAGGCTGCCATGCCAGCGTCGCCGCCGAGAATGCCGGCGTCATACTCGGATAAACCATACTGCTCGACAAAGCGCGCCTGGCGGGCATCGGGCAGTTCCGGCATATTGCTGCGCAGTTCTTCGATGGTCTGGTCGCTGACAATTACCGGCAACAGATCCGGGCACGGGAAGTAGCGATAGTCGTTGGCTTCTTCCTTGCTGCGCATGGAGCGTGCGGTTTTGGTGTCGCCATTGTAGAGACGGGTTTCCTGAATCACGGTGCCGCCATCTTCGATCACGTCAATCTGGCGTTCGACTTCTTTAGCAATGGCCTCTTCCATAAATTTGAAAGAGTTGAGATTTTTGGTTTCGGTTCTGGTGCCCAGAGTGTCGCTGCCCTTGGGTTTAATCGACACATTGACATCAAAGCGCATACTGCCCTGGGACATCTCGCCATCGCAGATGCCGATAGAGGTGACAATGCTGTGCAGTTTTTTGGCAAAGGCAACCGCCTCTTCGGCACTGGTCATATCCGGTTCGGAGACGATCTCGATCAATGGTGTGCCAGCGCGATTGAGGTCGATTCCGGAGACGCCGGCGCGAAAGTTGCCGTCGTGCAATGACTTGCCGGCATCCTCTTCCAGATGCGCGTGGTGAATGCGAATGCTTTTCTTGCGGCCATCGGCCAGCTGAATTTCCACTTCACCGCGACCTACAATGGGTTTTGCCAGCTGCGTGGTCTGGTAGCCTTTGGGCAGATCCGGGTAGAAATAATTTTTGCGCTCGAAGGCGGATTCTTTACCGATTTCGGCATCGATGGCGAGACCAAACATCACTGCGTAATTGACCGCCTGGCGATTTAAAACCGGCAGGGTGCCGGGCATCGCCAGGTCGATAGCGCAGGCCTGGGTGTTGGGTTCGGCGCCATAGGCAGTACTGGCGCCGGAGAAGATTTTGGTTTTGGTGGCCAGCTGCACATGCACTTCCAGGCCAATTACCGTATCCCAATTTGAATTGCTCATTAGATCAGGCCCTCCGGTGCCGCATTGTGCCACTCGGTGAGCTGCTGATATTGATGCGCGACATTCAGCATGCGCGCTTCGTCAAAATAGTTGCCGATAATCTGCAAGCCAACCGGCTTGTTGTCGACCAGACCGCAGGGCACCGACATGCCTGGCAGCCCGGCGAGGTTGGTGGCGATGGTGTAGATATCTTCCAGATACATGGCCACCGGATCGTCACCTTTTGAGCCAAACTGGAAGGCCGGCGCTGGGCAGGTGGGGCCCATAATCAGGTCAACCTGCTCGAAGGCTTTGG
>JALRJD010000147.1 GCA_023255165.1 Porticoccaceae bacterium
ATCAGGGTATCTCCTGTGAGGTGATTGATCTGCGTACCTTGTTGCCCTGGGATAGAGAGACGGTTGCCCATTCGGTAAGTAAAACCGGACGACTGTTAATCAGCCACGAGGCGCCGTTGACCGGCGGCTTTGCCGGCGAAATTGCGGCAACGATACAGCAGCTCTGCTTCCTCAATCTGGAAGCGCCCATTGCGCGTGTCGCCGGGCTGGATACCCCGTTTCCGCTGGCCCATGAAAAACATTATCTGCCGGATAAGCTGAAAATTTTCGAAGCGATCAAGGCCACGATTAACTATTAATTGATCTGTTATCGAATCTATTGGTAACAAAAATCATTTTCTGCCCCTGAGGAGCGAAGAATGTTAAAAGAATTTATCTTGCCGGATATTGGCGAAGGCATTGTCGAATGCGAGGTGATCGAGTGGAAGGTGCGCGAGGGCGATCTGATTGAGGAAGATCAGATTGTTGTGGATGTCAGCACCGATAAGGCGATCGTTGAAATTCCCTCGATGTATCACGGCCGTGTTAGCAAGCTGCATTACGCGGAAGGTGATATTGCCAAAGTGCACTCGCCACTGTTTGCCATTGAGATTGAGACGCAAGAGAGATTGGACCCGGTAAGTCACGCAACGGCAACGCCGGCGGCGGAAGCAGGATTGCCTGAGGGCGGCGCAGCGGATACTCACGCGGATGCCAATGCAGTCGCCAGTAGCAACACTGATATCAGTGCCAATGGAAAAGTGCTGACCACTCCCGCGGTGCGCAAAATGGCCCGCGAACATCAGCTGGATCTGACGGCGATTGCGGGTACCGGCAAACAGGGTCGCGTGTTAAAAGAAGATATTTTGAATTTTCTCGCTGTGGATCAAACCCCGGCCTCCGACTCTATTCAAATGGCCGATGCTAATCACACAGACCGAGAGCGCACAGAAGGAGATCACACAGAAGGAGATCGCACAGAAGGAGATCGCACAGAAGCGATTAAAGGCGTGCGCAAAATAATGGCTGAGCGCATGACGGAATCGGTGGCGACCATTCCCCACTTTACCTTTGTTGACGAGTTGGATGTTACCGAGCTGGTGGCGTTGCGTCACGAGCTGAACAAGCTACATGGCAACGAAAGCCTGAAGATCACACTGATGCCTCTATTTATAAAAGCACTGTCGCTGGCATTAAAAGCGTTCCCGATTATCAACAGTCGCGCCAATGCAGACTTTACCGAGCTCACTTATCTGGCCAGCCACAATATCGGCATGGCGGTGGATGGCGCCAATGGCTTGCTGGTGCCCAATATCAAGGGGGTGCAGCAGCGTAGCATTCTCGATATTGCCACCCGGGTAAGCCAGTTAACCGAGGCCGCGCGCAGCGGCAAAATTGATCCCGCGGATCTGAAGGGCGGCACCGTGACCATTTCCAATATCGGCGCCATCGGCGGCACCGTTGCCACGCCGATTATCAATAAACCGGAAGTGGCGATTGTGGCGCTGGGAAAAATCCAGCAGCTGCCACGGTTTGATGCCCAGGGCAATGTGGCGACGCGCAATATTATGACGATTAGCTGGTCCGGTGATCATCGGGTTATCGATGGCGGCACCATTGCGCGATTTAACAACTGCTGGAAGGGTTATCTTGAACAGCCGTCGACCATGCTGGCGGCAATGATCTAGACTAATCTGGTCGGTGCGGCACTTGAATTGCCAATCACCGATAACCAAAAAATCAAAAATCGTCAATTTAAAATTGCATATTTAAAAGCGGGGAGTGGGAGCGCGCGTGGGTCTGCACGAGAGCAAAAATCTACAGCATTTTTATATCAATGAAGAGCAGTCGTTTTATCTGCTCAGTCATAGGGATGCACGCAAATTAAAAGACTGGTTGCGGCTCTGCGAGTCGCAGCTGGTGCGTCTTGGCTACAGTAATATCGAGTTGGTTGGCAATGGCGCCTACGGTTTTGTCTTTGCCGGCACCAGCGCCGCCAGCAGTGAGCCCTTTCCTGCGCAATATGTTTTTAAATTTTCGCGCATCACCCTGCCGCAACATATCAAAGATCGCCTTGAAGACGAGGGCTTTATGCTCAGTCAGGTTGAGCACAAAGGCATTCCGCAATTTATTGCCTTTCAGCATGTTCGTGGCCAGTCGATTCTGATGATGTCGCGGGCTCCCGGTATTACGTTGCAGGAATATGCGCGCCAGCGAGGGCGTCTTGAGCCACGGCTGATTTTAAAGATTGCAGCGCAGATGGCGGATATTTTATTGCGTCTGCGCAACAATCCGGGCAGGTCGATTATTGTTCATGGCGATATTAAACCCTCGAATATTATGTTTGACCCGGACAGCGAAACGATCCAGTTGATTGACTGGGGTGCTGCGGTTTTCGCCCAGTACGACGAGCGCGGTCAGCGCGCCGACGGTGTCGGGCTCGATGCGATGAATATTGAATTTCAGCAGACCAATGCCAAGCTCGGGGATATTTATTTTATCGGTGAAGAGCAGCTATCCGGCGCCTGTTCATCACCGCGCTTTGATGAGCAGGGGCTGGCCGGCACGCTCTACGCGTTGGCCTCTGGTCAGGGTAGCCGGTTTGGCAAAAATGTCATCACGCCCGAGTCTCTGGATCTGCCGATTGAATTTGCCCGCACCTTGGCGGCGATGCTTGATGACGATAACCAAACCCGCCGCAGGGCAGGCGACTACTTTTTTACCAATATGCGCTATATGAAGCATATCGTGACCCGCCCGCGATCCGCAGGCAAAGCCACTGCGGCGCCGGAACAGCCGTTAATTCCGGTGGCGATTGTCTCGTCTGATCAGCATCTTGAAACGGTGGTCTATAGCTCGCGCAAAGGGTTTTTATGCCAGGAGATCGGCGCCGAGGCCTTTATGGCGCAGACTCAATACAGCCAGCACCCACTGGCGGGCGATCTCGAAGCCTACGGCCAATACCGCAACTATCTCTCGGGAATGGGTGACACCGAAAAAGCCTTTGTAATCGCTGTCGGCCATCTGGGACGTTACCCGGTGGTCGGCGGTCTGGCCGTTAACTGGGATGATGGCGGTGTCTATATCGACTCCAGCCTCAATCTCTACGAGGCACAGTTGGCGCCGGCACTGACTACGGCGATTAATAATGTTGTCCATCTCGGCCGCGCGATCAGCAAAAAAGGAGTGTTTAAAAGCTGTATGTTTGATGCCCGCAAAACCCTGCATATCAGCCGCGACCATATAGGCCAGCCCTTTATCGCCAAACCGGAACTGCGCATCCCCTTTGATATTAGTGAGGTGAGCCACACCGGCAGTGCCGGAGATCAGCGCGAGACGCGGCTGCATTCCTATTTTGAAGATGGCACCGACCCCGACGAGCGGTTGCAGTTGCCGGAGTCGATTATGAAACTGTTAGCCAGCCTGAACCAGATTCACCACACAGGGTGCATTATTTTTGAAGCGGTGGAGCAGGACCTGAAGATTCATAATTATCTGACTCTGCTGGATGGCGCAAAGCAGCAGGCGTTTCGCGATTGCCTCAATGAAATTCTTGCCGCGCTGGCGGATATCGACGGTTTGGGTGTTTCCGGGTTTATGAAATTGCCGTTTAAAAACACCAAATTTTTTACCCATCTTGAGCGGCAGCCACCGTTTCTCCGCCAGCTAAAATAGCGCCTTATATATCGGCTTTAAAACAAAAAGGGCGAAGATAATTACCGCGGCTTTTGTTACTCTTGCGCAACAATTAAAACGCGATCGTTGGAGTTCCTGTGATGGCTAATATTAAATCCTGGCAGCGCCTGAATTGGGAAGACCCTTTTCTTCTGGAACAGCAGTTATCCGATGAACAGCGAATGGTGCGCGATTCAACTCGTCAGTATGCACAGGAGCGTCTGCAGCCCAAGGTGCGTGACGCCTTTCAGCATGAAGTCAGCGATCCCGGAATCTTTCGTGAAATGGGCCAGATGGGTCTGCTCGGTTTAACTATTGAAGGGTATGGCTGCGCGGGAATGGATTACATCAGCTACGGTCTGGTGGCGCGGGAGATCGAGCGCGTCGATTCCGGCTACCGCTCAATGATGAGCGTGCAGTCTTCACTGGTGATGTACCCGATCTATGCCTATGGCGATGAAGCCCAGCGTGAAAAGTATCTGCCGAGGTTGGCCAGCGGTGAGTTTATTGGCTGCTTTGGTCTGACTGAACCGGACTATGGCTCCGACCCTGGCGGCATGGTTACCCGTGCGCGCAGTGTCGAGGGAGGTTACTGCCTGAACGGCGCCAAAATGTGGATTTCCAACAGCCCGTTTGCCGATGTCTTTGTGGTCTGGGCCAAGACCGATAATGATGAGATTCGTGGTTTTATTCTTGAAAAGGGCATGGCCGGGCTCAGTGCGCCAAAAATTGAGGGCAAGTTGTCATTGAGAACCTCGACCACCGGCCAGATCGTGATGGAGGATGTGTTTGTTGGCGGAGAGCAGTTGCTGCCCAATGTGAAAGGTTTAAAGGGGCCGTTTGGCTGCCTCAACAACGCTCGCTACGGCATTGCCTGGGGCGCGCTGGGTGCGGCGGAAGCCTGCTGGCACACCGCGCGAACCTACACCCTGGAGCGCAAACAGTTCGATCGACCGCTGGCGGCCAATCAGTTGATTCAGCTTAAGCTGGCCGATATGCAAACCGATATCAGTCTTGCGCTGCAGGGTTGCCTGCGTGCCGGGCAGTTGATGAATGAGAACAATATTGCCCCCGAGCTGATCTCGCTGATCAAGCGCAACTCCTGCGGCAAAGCGCTGGAAGTCGCTCGCAAAGCCCGGGATATGCTTGGTGGCAACGGAATTTCCAGTGAGTATCCGGTGATGCGCCATATGATGAATCTGGAAACCGTCAATACCTATGAGGGAACCCATGATATCCATGGCTTGACTCTGGGCCGGGCCCAGACCGGGATTGCTGCCTTCTGATTCGAGCGTCTAGAGCGGTATAAAAAATATAATTATAAAAATTAGGGTGGATTCTATGAGGGGAAAAAGAGCGTTACAGATCAGCAGAGTGGCACTGTTCCTGCAGCTGATTTTTGTCGCGGCATTTTTTATTGTCACACTGCTCAATAGCAGCTTGTTTGATAAGCCAGTCACCTATGATTTGGTGATTGCCAACGGTCGCGTTATTGACCCGGAAACCGCGCTCGATGCGCAGCGAAATATTGGCATCCGCGATGGCGCCATTGTCGAAATCTCTGAACAGCCGCTAACCGGCACTGCCGCCATTGATGCCACTGGCTTGGTGGTTGCGCCCGGGTTTATCGATATACACAGCCACACGCCAACTCTGCTGGGTCAGCATTTCAACCTGCTCGATGGCATCACCACGCAGCTGGATCTGGAGGCTGGGTCTTTCCCAATCAGTTTCTACGGTGAACATTTTCGCGATGGCGCGCAGATTAATTACGGCTCTTCAGTCGGCCACTTCGCGGTGCGGATCAAGGTACTCGAAGGTATCGACCAGCCCTATCTTTTTGCTGGCAAGCAGACCGTGGTGATGGGCAGTGCGGCGTGGATGCAACCTGCCACGGCGGAGCAAATCGAGCAGATGCGAGTGCTCATTAATCAGGGTATCGATCAGGGCGGTCTCGGTATTGGTGTGCTGCTGGACTATATGACCGCGGCGGTTTCCGATGCGGAACTGCGTATGTTGTTTGAGGTGGCAGCAGCGCGCGAGGTGCCGATCCATGTGCATGTGCGCCGTGGTTACACCGGCGATCCGGCGGGACTTGTCGAGGCAATTGAATTGGCCAAGTCAACCGGGGCTCCACTGTTTGTCTGCCATATCACCCACAACGCCATGGGTCGCATCGGCGACTGGCTGGCGATGATTGATCAAGCCAATCGCGAGGGCGCCAATATCACCACCGAGACGCTCTCATATGCCGCGGGCGGTACCAGCATCGCTGCGGATGTGTTTCGACGTCGCGATTGGCAGGCGATTTTCGATATCAGTTATGAGGATGTGCAGTGGGTGGCTACAGGGGAATGGTTGACCAAAGAGAGCTGGGAAAAATATGCCAAAGAAGAGCCTGCCGGTGCGGTCAACCATCATTATGTGAAAGAACCCTGGATGGAAACGGCGCTGAAGTGGCCTCGGATGATGGTCTCGACCGATGCGATTCCCGCAGTTGATACACGCATTGCAACCAACCCCAATGTGGCGGGAACCTTTGCCCGGGTGCTTGGGCACTATGTGCGTGACCGGCAGCTGTTTGGTCTCAGTGAGGCGCTGGCAAAGATGAGCCTCTACCAGGCGCAGTGGATGGAGCAGGCTTCACCGGTGTTTAAACGCAAAGGTCGGCTGCAGATCGGCGCCGATGCGGATATTGTGATTTTTGATGCCGCCACCGTCGCAGCCAATGCCGACTATGGCGACCCCTACCAACCATCAAGTGGCATTCAGCATGTGCTGGTGGCCGGACAGCATGTGGTGAAAGATGCGATTCGCATTGAAGGCATTAGCCCAGGTAAAAAGTTGTTGGGTGTCGTGCAGGATTTTTAATAACGAGTGTTTGACTGTTGTGAATTGTTCGATGTTTTAGAATTGCTGTCAGGATTCTTGAGCAAGCATTTTTGTAATGCTGTTGCGCAGTAGCGGGATATGGGTGTTGAGCACTTTTGCAATAGTCTCGGGGTCGATGTCACCGAGGTAATTATGCACGAGAATATTTCGAAAACCGCTGATTTGAGACCAGGGGATTTGTGGGTGTTGCTGTTTGAGCTGGTCGGGTAATTGCTGTGTTGCCTCCGACAGCGTTTGCAGGTTTCTCAAAACCGCGTCGTAGAGAATATCGTCTTCAAGGATGTCACCCCGAACTTGAATGCGGTCGATTTTTT
>JALRJD010000161.1 GCA_023255165.1 Porticoccaceae bacterium
AAGACTTCGTGGCCACCCTCCTCTTCCCACAGAATCGACATCCGCTCGATGGTCCAGGCGACAATCACGGTCGGGAAAAAGGTCACCTTGAGCACCTGATCGAGACCCAATTTGTAACTGGTCACCGCCAGCGCCGCCATCATCAGGATAACCATAATAATCACCGTCGCCACCCGCGCCACCAGCAGCAAATTAAGCCGACTGAGATAGGAGCGAATCCACAGCCCGGTGCCAAGCAAAACCAAAAAGATCAGCAAACCGACCAGCAGCGTGGTCTGGATAAACGCCAGTGCAATCAGCACCGGCATAAAGGTACCTGAGGTTTTAATTCCGACCAGCAGGCGCATAATCACCACTACCAGCGCCGCTACCGGTATCAGCAATAGCCCTTTGAAAATGCCCTGCTGTTCCACGGGCAGGCTGTAAATCGAGAAATCCAACAGTGCAAACTCCTCGGAACGCTGCTCCATACCGAGCACCGCCTTGGCCGGGATACTGTTGCTGACCAGGGCAAACTCAAGACTCGAATTGCGGCCACCGGAAATATTCAAAATCGCGCCATCGCCGCGCTGCCAGATATAAAAATTATTTGGTAGCCCAATGCTGGCGCTCTTTGGGTCGATCACAATCCAGCGTTCACCACTGTAGATTTCCAGCAGTGAACTGAGCGTCTGACGACGGCGACCATCTTCCAGCTCAATGCCGCGCAGCTCATGGGCACTGATATTGGCCGAAGCCAGTGTGTCGAGAATCAAGGTCAGCGAATCATCGGCATAGGAGTTAAGCAAAAACAGCACATCCTGCTGCTGGGGATTGCGCAACAACTCCTGCAACAGCAGCAGGGTAAAGCTTTCATTGTCTGACGACTGTTGGGAAACTCGATCCACCAACCGATCCATGGCGGCCTGCTGGTCGGCCTCCAGTAGCGGCTTGGTCGGCGGCGTAACGTCCAGCGCTGGCAACTCACGATCGGCATTGGCGCGGTAAATCTGCATTTTGTAATAGAGCGTGGTCGGCCGCTGCAGCGACTGCCGCGTCCAGCGCGCCTTACTGATCTCATCGCCCTCTTTGACAATGGAAAAACCAAATCCGGAGGAGACAAAGTGTTCGTCGAGAATCACCCAGCCAGCCAGCGAGGCGGGCAGACGCAGCTCAACATTGATCGGCCCCTTGCCCGGTGTAAAACTGGTTTTCGATTCCACTGTCCACACTTCCCGGTACTCGCCGGGCAATAACGGCAGATCAAGGCTGATCGCTTTATAGAGGGTCAGACCAACGCCCAGCGTAATCAGCATACCGGCGATCAGGGCAATTTGTATGCGCGAATTAATCACGATTTTGGTCTGCTCGTTTGGTCAATGTGTGGTGGCGACTGACATCGACAATCATATTATCGATAAGAAAATTGCGGCCAATTAACAGCGGGTACTCAAAATCGGCGCGATCGGAGAGATTGACATCAATGCGCGAACGAATCTCACCCACCGTCACCCACATACGCACCACATAGCGTCTCTCGTCAGGGAAGCCAGCCTGTTTAATCCGCACCCGGCGTCGCAATCTCAGCTCCTGTTGATAGGTGCTACCGGTCACCGCATCGCGCAGCACAAAGCGCACGTAGCGTTTGCCATCTTTCTCGACCAGTTGAATATCCTCAGCGTGGATCGATGTGGTGTCAGCGCCGGTATCAATGCGTGCCTCAATCCACAGATCCGCCGGCTGCACCCGCGCCCACTCCACTGCACCAACAATCGGCAGATGCATTTTCCCCGCGGTGGTGGCAAGCGGCGGCAGCGGTGCGGCAACGGTTTTGGTGACAATGCGCTCAACCACCTGTGGCTCCGGGCAGCTCTGCGTCTCAACTGGTGGCGGGCTGACCTCTTGCGGCGCGGCACATTCCATGGATGGCGCCAAATCAGTAAGCAGTGAACAGCTGACGCCCAACATAAGGATTGGCAACGCGACAACCAGTCTCAACAGCGACAAACAGCGTTTATCCGCTCGACTTTTCAAAGCGATTAACTCCAATTTTCGGATTACTGGTCAGTCAGAGGGTGAGACCAAACGGCAAATTCGTTGCCAGCGGGCTCAGTGAAGTGGAAGCGTCGTCCACCGGGAAAGGAAAAAATGGGTTTAACGATGGTGCCGCCAGCTGCTTCGACTTTGCTCTGGGTCTGTTCCAGATTATCACTAAAGAACACTGCCAGAGCGCTGCCCTCGGCACTGCGGGCGGCGAGATCGGCGGCATAAAAACCACCGTCGATTCCGGCATTGGCAAACGCGCTGTAGTCAGGGCCATAGTCGCTAAAGTCCCAGCCAAACACGGCACTGAAAAAAGCCTTGCTGCTGGCAAGGTCACGGCTGGGGAATTCAAGATAATCGATTTTTTCGTGCTGGCTCATGCCCGGCTCTCCTGCGCTACGGTCGTCAGATTACTCCTATGAAATACTTTTAAAAACTAATTTTATAAAAGTATTTTTATCCAAAGTACCCTGACAAACATAGCACAGGTAAAACCAGCTGGCGGATCAGCGGATAGTGATCCGAACCAGAATATTAAGGCAGGTCGTCAACCAACTCACCTTCAACCGGCTCAAGCAGATCTTCGCGGTCAACCTTCAGCGCCAGCATCACCGTGGCCGCCACATAGATAGATGAGTAGGTACCAATACCCACACCGACCATCAGCGCCACAGCAAAGTTGTGAATCAGCTCGCCGCCAATAAAGAACAGCGCCACCAGCACCAGCATGGTGGTCAGCGAGGTATTGATGGTGCGCCACAGGGTCTGCGACAGTGATTCGTTGATCACCTCAATCGGGGTCGCCTTGCGAATCTTGCGGAAATTTTCACGGATGCGATCCGAGACCACAATGGTGTCGTTAAGCGAATAACCCACCACCGCCAGAATCGCCGCCAGCACAGTGAGGTCAAACTCAAGACCAGTGATGGAGAAAAAGCCAAGTGTGATAATCACGTCGTGGGCTAGCGCCAACACCGCGCCAATGGCAAATTTAAGCTGGAAACGTACCGCTACATAGAGCATTACCACCGCCAGTGCGGTGAGCATGCCGAGGCCGCCATCTTCACGCAGCTCTTCACCGATCTGCGGCCCAACAAAGTCAACCCGACGCAGCTCAACTGTTTGGCTGGCGCTCTGCAGCACTGCGTAGACCTGCTCGGAAAGCCCCTGCTCAGGCTTGCCCTGCAAACGAATCAGCACATCGGTTTCAGAACCGTAATGAACCACAACCGGGCCTTCAAAACCGGCCTCTTCAAGCCGCTGGCGAATATCCGACACATCCGCTGGCTGCTGATAGCCCACTTCAATCTGGGTGCCACCGGAAAAGTCCAGACCCAACACCATGCCTTTGGTGGCCAGCGAAAAAATCGACGCCGCTAGCAACAGCGTGGAGAAACCCAACGCAAGCTTGCGCAGCCCCATAAAGTTGTACACTTTTAAGTCAGTCATGAGCTTGGTCCTAAATCCACAGGGTTTTAATTTTGCGGCCACCGATAACCAGATTTACCAGTCCACGGGTCATCACAATCGAGGTAAACATGGAGGTCAAAATACCGATCGAAAGCGTCACGGCGAAACCCTGCACCGGGCCGGAGCCAATCAGGAACAGAATCAGCGCCACAATCAGGGTGGTGATATTGGCATCGAGAATGGAGACAAAGGCGCGGTCGTATCCGGCACTGATTGAGCCCTGAATCGACCCTCCGGCGGCCAGCTCCTCGCGAATACGTGAGAAGATCAACACGTTGGCATCCACCGCCATGCCCACTGTCAACACAATACCGGCAATGCCGGGCAGTGTAAGGGTGGCGCCGAGCAGCGACATAAAGGCAACCAGCAGAACCAGATTCATGCCCAGAGCGATATTGGCAAACACACCAAAGCCACGGTAGACCGCCAGCATAAATAACAGCACCAACCCCATACCGACCATAACCGACTTGACACCCAGGTCGATATTATCCGCTCCCAGCGATGGGCCGATGGTGCGTTCTTCAACTATGTACATCGGCGCAGCCAGCGCACCGGCGCGTAGCAACAGCGCCAGTTCCGAAGATTCACGCTGCTCGAGACCGGTGATTCGAAACTGCTTGCCAAGCTGTGCCTGAATGGTCGCCAGGCTGATAATATTTTTTTCAACAAATGGCACCGGGGTCAGCACCAGTTCGCCATTTTCATCGACGGACTTTTCCAGCTTGGTTTTAAACTCAATAAACAACACGCCGAGTCGCCGACCTATATTGTCTCTGGTGGCATAACCCATCTGCCAGCCGCCCTTGGCATCGAGGGTGATATTGACCTGCGGACGGCCATTTTCATCAAAGCTGGCGCGGGCATCGGTAACATTTTCACCGGTAATCACCGCCTTGCTCTCCAGTCGCGCGTCGGGGCCCTGACCGCTGGGGTTGCGGAACTCAAAGATCTCGCCGGCACGATCGGCGGCTTCAAGACGAAACTCCAGGTTGGCGGTCTTGCCGATAATGCGCTTGGCCTCGGCGGTGTCCTGCACGCCGGGCAACTCGACTACAATCCGATTTTTGCCCTGGCGCGACACCAGTGGCTCGGAGACACCGAGCTCGTTGACGCGGTTGCGCAGCGAGGTCAGGTTTTGCTTGATGGCATTATCTTCAAGTTCGCGTGTCGCCAGTTCACTGAGCTTAAGCACCAGCGAGAGCGGATTTTGCCCCTGTTCCGACAGCGGTTGCAGATCGCGGTATTGGGTGCGCACCAGAGTCTTGGCGCGCTCAACTTCCTGTTCATCGCGGAACTGACCAATAATCTGGTTTTGGCTGAGTTCAAAGCTGCGATAGCGGATGCGCTCGTCGCGCAGTGCTGTCTTGATCTCTTCAATGTCGCCTTCAAGGCGGGTTTTCAAGGCTGAGTCGAGGTCCACCTCAAGCAGAAAGTGCACACCGCCACTAAGGTCGAGACCCAGTTTCATCGGCATGCCACCGAGGTCGCGCAGCCAGTCAGGCGTGGTGGGCGCCAGATTGAGTGCAACTATGTAGTCGCCGCCCATACCTGCCTGGATCACCTCTTTGGCGCGCAATTGCATATTGGCGTCTTTCAGCCGGATCAGTAGCGCCTCACCATTGGCCTCTCCGTCGAAGTGCGCAATGCCCGCTTCATCGAGAGATTGCTCAACTTTTTCCAGCACCGCGGCGTCAATCTGCATCGCGCCGCTTTGGCCCGACAGCTGAATCGCGGGGTCTGGCGGGTAGAGATTTGGGGCTGCATAGATAAAGCCAAAGGCGATAACCAGGATGATTGTTATGTTCTTCCACAGGGGAAATTTATTAGGCATGGCGAAACAGTCCAGTCAATTCAGCGGCGCATTATAGCGGCATTAGAGTCTTAGTTGGGGGCGGAATTGTCGATTTAAAGGCTTTGCTGACAAGCGGCCTAAACTTCAGGTCCGGACTTGCCCTGCTTGCGATAAAACTCATCGGCAAATGCATCCAGACGACCTTCGGCAATCGCCCCGCGCAGCGCCGCCATCAAAGTCTGATAAAAACGCAAATTATGGATGGTATTTAACTGCGCGCTCAGCATTTCGCCGCAGCGCTCAAGATGGTGCAGATAGCCACGACTGAAGTTGCTGCAGGTGTAGCAGTCACACTCGGCATCCAGGGGCGCGGTGTCGTGGCGATGGCGCGCATTGCGAATCTTGATCACACCAGTGCTAGTGAACAGATGGCCGTTGCGCGCATTGCGAGTCGGCATCACACAGTCAAACATATCGATGCCACGGCGCACGCCTTCAACAAGATCTTCCGGTTTGCCTACGCCCATCAGGTAGCGCGGACGATCTTCGGGCATCTGATGGGCCAGATGATCGAGAATCCGCATCATATCTTCTTTGGGCTCACCCACCGACAGCCCGCCAATCGCATAACCATCAAACCCTATATCGACCAATCCCTGCAGGGATTCATCGCGCAGCGATTCGAACATGCCGCCCTGAACAATGCCAAACAACGCCGCGGGGTTGTCGCCATGGGCCGCTTTGCTGCGCGCCGCCCAGCGCAACGACAACTGCATGGAGTCGCGCGCCTGTTTTTCAGTGGCCGGGTGTGGCGTGCACTCGTCAAAGATCATCACAATATCGCTGCCGAGATCGCGCTGAACCTGCATCGAGGTTTCCGGATCGAGAAACACCGGACTGCCATCAATCGGCGACTGAAACTTGACCCCCTCTTCGCTGATCTTGCGCATATCGCCGAGACTGAATACCTGAAAACCACCGGAATCGGTGAGGATCGGCCCCTGCCACTGGGCAAAATCATGCAGATCGCCGTGGCCTTTAATCACCTCGGTGCCTGGGCGCAGCATCAGATGAAAAGTGTTGCCAAGAATAATCTCCGCACCAATTTCAACGATGTCCTTTGGCAACATGCCTTTGACCGTGCCGTAAGTGCCCACCGGCATAAATGCCGGAGTCTGCACCGAGCCGCGCGGAAAACGGATCTCGCCACGGCGCGCCTTGCCATCGGTCGCCGACACGGAAAAATCCATAAAGCAGTCGCGAGACGCTGCGATTTCAGGCTGATCGATCATTGGGGAATATCCTCGGCGGCGTTGGGGTTGTGACGCAAAAACATCGCATCACCATAACTGAAGAAACGGTAGCGCGCGGCCACCGCTTCACGATAGGCCTGCATTATAGGCTGATAGCCGGAAAAGGCGCTGACCAGCATAAGCAGCGTCGACTCGGAGAGATGGAAATTGGTCAACAGACCATCGACCACCTTAAAGCGATAGCCGGGGAAAATAAAAATATCGGTGTCACCCTCATAGGGCGCAATCGAACCGGAACTGGCCGCCGTCTCAAGACAGCGCACACTGGTGGTACCCACTGCGATCACCCTACCGCCGCGGGCCCTGGTGTCAGCTACCTGCTGGCAGACCCCGGCGCTAACCTGTAGCCACTCGGAATGCATCTTGTGATCGTGAATATTGTCAGCACGCACCGGCTGAAAGGTTCCGGCCCCAACATGCAGCGTGACAAAGGCAATCTCAGCCCCTTTGGCTTGAATATCCAAAAGCAACTGATCATCAAAATGCAGCCCCGCGGTGGGCGCTGCCACCGCACCGGATTGCTCGGCATAAACAGTTTGATAGCGACTTTTGTCCTGCTGAGTGTCGGCGCGGTCGATATAGGGTGGCAATGGCATATGACCAATCTGATCGAGTACATCCAAAACCGGTGCGCTAAACCTGAGCTCAAACAGGTCATCCACCCGACCCAACATCTCGGCACTGTAATCCTGTTCAAACAGCAGCTGATTACCAGGTTTTGGCGACTTGCTGGCGCGAACATGAGCGAGCACCGAATGGCTGCCCAGCACCCGTTCAACCAGCACCTCAACCTTGCCACCGCTTTCCTTCTGGCCAAAAAGCCGCGCCGCAATTACCTTGGTATTGTTAAACACCATCAGATCGCCCGGCTCGATATGCGATAGCAGGTCGGCGAATTGCTGATGGCGCAAATCGGCCGCCGAGGAATCCAGATAGAGCAGACGACTGCCCCGCCGCTGCTCAGCTGGCTGGCGGGCAATCAACTCATCGGGAAGGTCAAATTGAAACAGTTCGCGACGCATAAACGTTAGCTAAAAGTCTGATGTTAAATTAGGCCGGCAAGGGTATAGAAATTCTCCACAAAGACCAAACCCTTTAGCGAGGCTACCCCGCTTTTGCAGGCAAACTGAACCGCAGAACAGCGTAACCCAGCAGACCAGAGGCAAGTGAACCGGCAATAATCCCCAGCTTCTCATCGAAGAGTAAATCAACGCCGGTTTCTTCAAAGGCCAGAGAGCCGACAAACAGACTCATGGTAAAGCCAATGCCACAGAGCACCGCAACGCCGTAGAGACTGAACCAATCCATCTCTTTTGGCAACTGCGTGAGCCTGAGCTTAATCGACAGCCAGCAGAGACCGAAGATGCCCACCTGCTTACCCACAAACAACCCAAGCAAAATACCAATCGGAACATTGTGCAGAAAATCCGAGGCGCCAACATCACTGATATTGATGCCGGCATTGGCAAAGGCAAAAACCGGCAGCACAAAAAAAGCCACCACAGAATGAAGATCGTGTTCGAGGCTTTTGAGTGGTGAAACCGCCGCATCCGACTTTGACTGCAGTGGAATAAACATCGCCAATACCACACCAGCCAGCGTTGCGTGCACACCGGACTTGAGCGTGGCAACCCACATCACCAATCCGATCAAAATATAGGGGCTTTTCGACACCACATTGGCGCGGTTAAACAGCGCCAATACAACCGTGCAAATAGCGACAACCACCAGTGCGCTCAGGGAAATCTTTGAAGTGTAAAAGAAGGCGATAATAATAATCGCACCAATATCATCAAAGATCGCCAGAGAGGTGAGAAATATCTTCAGCGAAGTCGGCACCCGCGAACCCAGCAAGGTCAAAATCCCCAGCGCAAAGGCAATATCCGTCGCCGCCGGTATCGCCCATCCTTTAACCGCGACCGGATCCTGGTAGTTAAAATAGAGATAAATCAGCGCGGGGAACAACATGCCGCCAATCGCGCCAACGCCAGGCAAAATAATATTTCGTTTGTCCGCCAATTCCCCTTCAACCAGCTCGCGCTTTAACTCCAGACCCACCAGAAAAAAGAACACCGCCATCAGACCATCGTTGATCCATAGCAACAGCGGTTTCGCAATCTCACCCGCACCCACACGAATCTCCACCGGCGTGGACAGCAACAGCTGATAGTATGGCTCGAGAGATGAATTGGCCATCAAGATGGCCAGCACAGAAGCCAGAATCAGGATGACACCCCCCGCGGACTCCATGCGTAAAAAAGTGGCGATAAAAGAACTGGACTGACTGTGCATTGCAAACCTCTGGCTTTATAACTGATGGTCGGAAGCATGTTAGCAACCAACTGTACAGAATACGTCAAAAAACGTTATTGGGCTCACCGGGCGGGGGATCGTAGCGTAACGTCATCACCCAGAGCCTGGGCTTCATGACACGCTGTCAATACGTCCCTGTACGCTCGAATGCCGCATCCTTGCGGCATACGGTCATGAAGCCCAGACTCTACGTGATGACTCGGTAATCCACCCGGGAAATAGCGGTTGACCGCCTATTGATCACTGCTATAATCGCCGCCCAACTGCCGGTATGGTAACTCCCTCGAGCGACGCGCTGGCATAGGAAAGACAGAGTGCGATCTCTCTAAAATAGGAATGCCAGTGTGGTGGAATTGGTAGACACACGGGATTCAAAATCCCGCGCCCTTAAAAGCGT
>JALRJD010000195.1 GCA_023255165.1 Porticoccaceae bacterium
TAATCAGCAGATTGGCCACCTGACCACGGCGCAATCGCTCCATCTTCGATAGAAAGTGAATCATCTGGGATCACCAACTCTTCATCTACTTCGAGTTTTGATCCGATTCCCGTGCATTCAGGGCAGGCGCCGAAAGGAGAATTAAATGAGAAGGAACGTGGTTCCATTTCTTGGAAAGAAAGTCCGCAATCATGGCAGGCAAGCAATTCACTGTAGGTGCGCTCTTTCTCCCCTGCTTTCGCATCGACAAATTCCAGAGTCACCAAACCGCTCGCAAGTTTGAGAGCAGTTTCGATTGAATCAGTCAGGCGTTGCTTGCTCTCAGGTTTAGCTGTGAGGCGATCGACCACAACTTCAATTGTGTGCTTCTCTTGTTTCTTGAGTTTGGGCGCATCTGTGAGCGCAACTGTTACTCCATCAACGCGAGCGCGTGAATAACCCTGAGCGATGAGATCTTTAAAAAGATCAACAAACTCACCTTTACGTGCACGAATCATTGGGGCAAGTACTTGGAATTTTGTCTCTGCGGGTAGTTCGAGAATTTGATCCACAATGTTCTGTGGGGTCTGCTTTGTGATGGCTTTGCCGCAATTAGGGCAATGTGGTTTTCCTGCGCGTGCAAAGAGCAGGCGAAGGTAGTCATACACCTCAGTGATCGTTCCAACCCTGCTGGATTTGGCGGGCGTGCAGCACCCAGGCACCTCCTACAAAGGTCAATCCATTCATCCCCTGACGGGTCACAGTTTGCTGCCCATCATTCAAGGCAAAGCCACGCGGGTGCGCGGCCCCGATGAGGTGTTGGGCTATGAACTGTCTGGCAATCGCGCCGTCTTCAAAGGCGACTACAAATTGCTGAGCAATTTGGCACCGGTGGGCGATGGCCAATGGCATCTGTACAACATCACCACAGATCCAGGTGAGACGCGGGATTTGAAAGATGAGATGCCAGAATTGTTCCAAAGCCTGCAAAATGATTACGCCAAATGGGCCAAGGCCAACGGCGTACTGCCGATGCCCGAGGGTTATGACCCGATTCAGCAAGTGATCATCAACTCCTTGGTGTTCGTGTACTGGCCACGTTACCAATGGCACCTGGCAGGTTTGGGTGTGTTGCTTTTGCTCAGCGGGGTGTGGCTATGGCGACGCAGGCGTTAAGCGGCTACTTTGACAGCCCTTGGCCTTGCGAAGATGCAGGCCCAAGCAGATTGCAAGCATTGCAGGGTGCCAGAGGCTTGAACCTCCAAGCCCACGAAAAACTTCAAAGTACCTCACGACGCACACATCTCTCCACCATGACGGTGTTGGGTGGGCCTGGTGAAGTTTTTTTGCTCACGCATTCTGTCCTTGCATCGCATTTCGGTTTAGCCACTTCCGCGCAAGTCGCTTTGATCGATCCCATCACTCTGGCCACCAGAGTCCAATCCCCACGATTGCCAGGTGGGCCGATGTGGCCAGGCGGCATGGCCGTTCTCAGCAACGGTCATGTGTTGGTGGTTTATGGGCGGCATGCACATCTGCTGAACCGGCAATGTGAGTTGCTGCATTCAAAACAACTGCCTATCAATGAGCCCTACAACAGCTTTGTGGTGTTGGCGAATGGCCTGGTGGTGACCAAAAACATCTCTGACAAAACAAGCGCTCGTTTAAGTGTCTTGAATCCGGACACGCTCGAACCCATGGCTTCAGACATTGACTGTGCGGAACCCTCTATTGCCCGCCTCAGTGCACATGGCAATACCGTGTACGTGGTGGGTATGACTTCAGTGGTGCGCTCCGGTGTGCTGACCTCGGTTCACGCCTTTGCCAGCGATCCCGAGCGCGGTGTTTTTATTCTCGCGTTTCTCGGTATCGTGGTCGGCAGTTCGCTATTGCTGTTTGCCCTCAAGGGCCCGTCGATGCAAAACCAGCACAATGGGGTTGGCACGGCAAACCCGGAGGTGGCCAGCTTTGGCGGTCTGTCCCGTGAAATGATGTTGCTGCTGAACAATATTTTGCTGGTCAGCTCAATGGCGATGATTCTGATTGGCACGCTCTACCCGTTGATCGCCGATGTGTTGGGGATAGGTAAAATCTCGGTGGGCCCGCCGTACTTTGATTTCTTCTTTGTGCCGCTGACGCTCGGCTTGATGGCGGCGATGGGGCTGGCGGTATTTTCGCGCTGGAAGAAAACCGATAGCAAACTGCTGCAGCAACAGGGCGCCAAACCATTATTGCTCAGCTTTGTCGCTGCGCTGATCCTGCCGCTGTTTTTTATTGAGGCACTTTTCTCGTCCAGCATTGCACAGTTGTTGGCAAGCTACTCCGTGACCGCCGCGATCACCCTGTTTTTCAGTCTCTGGGTGGTGCTGATGAGTCTTCAGGATCTGCGCCAGAAGCTGTCGCGCAACCGCTTTCCGCTGAATATCAAGGGTCTGGCGGCCAGTTACTGGGGCATGCAGTGCGCCCATATTGGTGTGGCGGTCTGTGCTATCGGGGTCGGCTTGAGCTCGGCTTACGATGTACAAAAAGATGTGCGCATGGTGCCCGGTGATCGCCTCTCGGTGTCTGGGTATGAATTCAGTTTCGATAGTCTCGATTCTGTGCAGGGCCCCAACTATGTTGCCAGCCGCGCGCAGATCAGCGCCTATAAAAACGACCGTCTGGTGGCGGTGTTGCACCCGGAAAAACGCAATTACAGCGCCCGCAATCAGGTGATGACCGAGGCCGCTCTGGATCCCGGTCTGACCCGTGATCTCTATGTCTCACTCGGTGAGCCATTAAAAGGCGATGCCTGGGCCATTCGGTTACATGTAAAACCCTTTGTGCGCTGCATCTGGCTCGGCGGTTTGATGATTGCGCTCGGCGGGCTGCTATCGGTGCTGGACAAACGCTATCGCCGTCGTCGGCAGGCCAGGCAGCTGCACGCGGAGTCGGGAGTGCTGGCGCAGTGAACCGCTTGACCCTGTTTATTCCATTGATTCTCTGCGTTGCGCTGGGCGCCTTTCTCTATTCCAGCCTCGGCAAGGACCCCCAGGAGCTGCCCTCGGCACTGATTGGCGAGCCGTTCCCGGCATTCTCGCTGCCAGAGCTAAGCGACCCCCAGCGTCAGGTTGGCACCGCCGACTTCGAAGGCCAGGTGGTGTTGGTAAATGTTTGGGCGACCTGGTGTTTTGCCTGTCGCATCGAGCACGTCTGGTTAAATGATCTGGCGGCAAAGGGCGTCAAAATTATCGGCCTCAACTACAAAGACGATCGCGATATGGCGTTGGAATGGCTCAAAACCCGCGGCAACCCTTACCAGTTTTCGATCTTTGACTCCCGGGGCACACTGGGCATTGACCTCGGGGTTTACGGCGCGCCGGAAACCTATCTGGTCGACGCCAACGGCATTATTCGTCACCGCCGTGTCGGGGTTGTCGATGATCGCGTCTGGGACAATGAGTTCCGCGATCTTTATCAGCAGTTGGTGGCCCCTGATGCACCCTGAGTCCAATCGTCTTAATCGAGGGCCGGTTCCGCGCAACTGGCTGAAAAAGCTCGCGCTGCTGCTGTTGCTCTCCAGCCCGGTGATGGCGGCGGTGGAGGAGATTGTCAGCTTCTCGGATGAGTCGCTGCGCCCGCGCTACCAGCAGTTGCTCGAAGAGCTGCGCTGCCCCAAGTGTCAGAATCAGAATCTTGCCGATTCCAACTCGCCCATTTCCGATGATCTGCGCCGCGAGATTCATCGACTGCTCGAAGAGGGCGCCACTAACCAGCAAATCAAAGAGTATCTCAAAAGCCGCTACTCGGAATTTATTCTCTATCGCCCCGAGGTCAATTCCGCGACCTGGTTTTTATGGAGTGCGCCAGTTGGGCTGTTAGTGCTCGGCCTGCTGATTCTGTTCTATTTTTCCCGCCGCGGCAGGCAGCGACTTGCAGCCAATCCCGGAGTTAAAGCGCCGAGCGGCGAAGAGCAGCAGCGCCTTGCCGCACTGCTTGGCAATCAATCCGGCACTAATGAACACCCCGCAAATAACAGCTCTGAAATCAAGGAACCGAAACAATGAGTCTCTGGCTTGGCATCACTTTGTTATTGCTGCTGGCAGCGCTGTTTGTTGCCTTTCCGTTTTTTATCGGGCGGCATTCTGTTACCGAAGCAGATCAGGCAAATGCCAGCGAACAGACCAATATCGATATTTTTCGTGATCAACAGGCGCAGTACGCGCAGCAACATGAGAGCGGCGAAATCAGCGCCGAGCAATATGCGCAGATGATCGCCGAAGCCGAGCAGCTGCTGCTTGCCAATACTGCAAGCGTTCAGCAACAGATCGCTGCCCGACAGGGCATCTGGTTGTTGCCGATTCTGTTGCTGGTGGTTGCATTGGCCAGTGTGTTGATCTACCGCAGTCTTGGTGCTGGTCCGGACCAGCGGATTGCCGAGGCGCTCGCCGGGCAACAGTCCAACTGGAGCCCGGAGCTGATCGCCAGCATTGATCAGCGTGCCAAGCAGCGGCCTAACAATATTTACTACTGGACTATCTTGGCTGAAGATGCCGTGGCGCGAGAGGATATGGTCGCCGCCGCTGGTTACTTCGCCCAGGGTATTCGCTTGCAGCCCGACGAGAGTTATCTGCTCGGCCAGTACGCTCAGGCGCTGTTTTTTGTCGATGCCAACCGTTTCTCCGACCGAGTGCTTGCGGCCATGGATCGAGCCTATGCGGTGGATCCCACCAACCAGACCGTGCTTGGTCTCAAGGGTATTCACGCCTTTCAGGAACAGGATTACAGACGCGCCGTAAGCTATTGGCAGAGCGCCGCCCGCGGCTTGAATCCCGCCAGTGAAAGTTGGCAGGCGCTGCAAAACGGTATTCAGCAGGCGCGCCAGTTGGCTGGCGATGATCTGCCGGTTCAGGGCGACGGCCCATATATAGCGCTCAGTTTGAGCATCGATCCAGCCATTCAATACAGCGCTGATCAGCTGGTCTATATCGCCGTGGTGGAAGTTGATGGCCCGCCGATGCCGATTTTGGCGCGCAAGCTCAGCGCCGCCAAACTCCCCGTCGAGCTGGTGCTGACCAACAACGATGCGCTGATGATCGGCCGCCGCCTGGGTGATGTGTCAACGGTCAAGGTGGTGGCGAGATTGTCCAGCACCGGCAGCGCCACACCACAACAGGGCGATTGGCAGGCAGTGAGTGCGCCGGGAGATATCAGTTCCGGCGAGCTGAAACTGGCGCTTAAAATCGATAAACCCTATCGACCCTAGAGCATTTTTACCGGGTTTTGCCCGCCATTATTTCTGTTTTGTGTCAGCGCCCGAGCGTGTAGAATAGCAGGCTATTATGCGCAGCCACTCCCATGGTTTGGCTGCGATTGTTTATCTCCAGACTCATTGACAGACTGATTACTTATGCGGCTTAAATCGATAAAACTGGCAGGATTTAAATCCTTCGTAGACCCGACATCAGTCCACTTTCCAAGTAATCTCTGCGCAGTTGTAGGCCCCAACGGCTGCGGCAAATCCAATATTATCGACGCCGTGCGCTGGGTCATGGGTGAGACCTCAGCCAAGAATCTGCGCGGCGAGTCCATGTCGGACGTTATCTTTAATGGCTCCGGCGGTCGCAAGCCGGTTGGTCAGGCCTCGATTGAACTGATTTTTGATAACTCCGAAGGCCGTATTGTCGGCGAGTACGCCGCCTATTCCGAGATCGCCATCAAGCGCAAGGTCACCCGCGATGGCCAGTCAAATTATTATTTAAACGGCAATAAATGCCGCCGCCGCGATATCACCGATATTTTCCTCGGCACCGGTCTGGGCCCGCGCAGCTATGCGATTATCGAGCAGGGCATGATCTCGCGCCTGATCGAAGCGCGCCCGGATGAGCTGCGAATTTATATCGAAGAAGCCGCCGGTATCTCCAAGTACAAAGAGCGCCGCCGCGACACCGAAAATCGCATTCGCCGCACCATGGAAAACCTTGAGCGACTTACTGATATCCGCGATGAGCTTGGACGCCAGTTGGGCCGCCTTGAGCGCCAGGCCAAGTCGGCGGAAAAATATGCCGAGTACAAAAAAGAAGAGCGCCAGATTTCCGCCGAACTGTTGGCACTTAAGTGGCGCGGCTATGACCAGTCCGCGGCGAAACAGAGGCAGCTGATTGGTGAACTTGAAATAGACCGCGAGCGGGTTCTCACCGAACGTATCGGCTGTGAAACGGCGATTGAAAAATTGCGCAGCCAGTCCACCGAATTAAATGACACCTTTAATGAAGTGCAGGGCCGTTTCTACAAGGTTGGCGGCGATGTCGCACGCATCGAACAGGCGATTGAACACGCCCAGCAGCGAGCCTCCGAGCTGCACAAAGATCTCGAGCAGACCGAGCGCAACTTCACCGAATCCGAACAACACCTCAACACCGATATTCAAAAAGCCGCCGGTTGGCAGGCGGAGTTTGACCAGTTGGCGCCGGCCCTCGAACTTGCCCGCGAAGCGGAACAGGTCTCGACCGAGGCGCTGCAGTCCGCTGAAGAAGCCATGCAGCAGTGGCAGCAGGCGTGGGATGAATTTAATCAGCAGTCCGCGGCGCCGCGCCAGCAGGCTGAAGTGCAGCAGTCGCGTATTCAGCATCTTGAACAATTGATGCGGCGTTTGAGCGAGCGTCATGAAAATCTCGCCAGCGAAGCCAGCGGCTATCAGGCCAGCCCGGCTGAAGAAGAGATGGCTTTGCTTCAGGAGCAGCTTGCCGAAGCCGAGCAGGAGCGTGAAGCCAGCGAAAACCAGCGGCTCGACAACAGCCGCCAGATTGAAGCGGCGCGCGACAGCGAAAAGCAGTTGAGCGCCAGGTTGGATCAGGCCCGCAGCCGCCAGCAGACTCTGGAAGGGCGACGCGCCTCTCTCGAGGCACTGCAGCAGGCCGCCATGGGCGACGATGCGGAGAAAAAATGGCTCGACTCCAAAGGGCTGGGTTCCAATCCGCGTCTCGCCGATTCGGTAAAGGCCGATAAGGGCTGGGAAGTTGCCGCCGAAACCGTGCTTGGCAGTTATCTGCAAGCTGTTGCGGTGGACGATGTCGCGGCCAATATTGGCCTGCTTGATGATTTTGTAAAGGGCGAGCTGTTGCTGGTTGGCAAAGCCAGTCAGGCTGCCGCTGGTGGCAACAAAGCCAAACTGTTAAGCGATCTGGTTCGCGGTGATGCGGTGCAGGGGTTGCTGGGCAATGTCTACGCCGCCGAGACGCTGGCCGAAGCACTGGCGCTGCAGCCGACATTGTCGGCGGTTGAATCAGTGGTTACCCGCGACGGTATCTGGCTGGGCAATAACTGGCTGCGGGTTGCCCGCGATAAAGATGCCTCCGCCGGGGTGCTTCAGCGCAAGCAGGAACTCATTGCTATTGGCGAAGAGAAGCAGGCCCTCGACAAGCAGGTTGGCGAACTTGAAGAGCAGCGCCAGAACAATGAACATCAACTCCAGGCGCTGGAAACACAGCGTCAGGAGATTGCCGCCCGGGTCGCCGAGCAGCAGAGCAGTTACGCCGATTTGCGTTCCAGACTGAGTGGCTGCGAAGTGCAGATTGAGCAGCTTAAAGCGCGTAAAGAGCGCGCCGAAACAGAGTTGGCTGAAGTGCAGCATCAGCAGCTACTGGAGCAGGAACACCTCGCCGAAGCGCGACAGATTCTGCAGCAGTCGATCGAAAATATGGAAGCCGACACCGAGCGCCGCGAAGAGCTTGTGGCGCAGCGCGATGGCCTGCGTGAGCAGCTTGAAACCGCCCGTGGGCAGGCGCGTCAGAATCGCGACCAGCGCCATGATCTGGCGGTGCGTGAAACGTCCCTGAGCACCCAGTTGAGCTCGATTCTTGAGGGCATCGAGCGCCTGAAAGTGCAGGTGGCACGACTCCAGGAACGCCGCGCCCAACTGCGTGAAGCTTTTAACATCAAAGATGATCCATCTGATCAATACAAGATTGAGCTGGAAGAGAAGC
Organism: Porticoccaceae bacterium; assembly: GCA_023255165.1. Lineage (GTDB taxonomy): Bacteria > Pseudomonadota > Gammaproteobacteria > Pseudomonadales > Porticoccaceae > HTCC2207. The sequence goes on from JALRJD010000195.1 coordinate 7,944, forward strand.
TTGAGCAGCGTCTGGCGATTGAGACCGAACTGAATGCAGCACGCACCGAGATGGAAGCGGTTGATCACGATATGCGCGAACATGAAAAACTGCGCAGTGAACTGGAAACCCAGCTTCAGGAAGTGGCCGGCAAGCTGGAAACCCAGCGCATCGCTGCCCAGGAAATTACCACGTTGAGCCGCACCATCGAAGAGCAGATCGCCGAGAAAAATGCCGATCTCTCTAGCTTGCTGGAAAATCTGGCGGAAGACGCCGATATGCGTGACTGGGAAGAACAGCTGCAACTGGTCGGCAATCGCATTCTGCGCCTCGGGCCGATCAATCTGGCTGCCATCGATGAATACAAAATTGAATCAGAGCGCAAAGAGTACCTCGACACCCAAAACGCGGAACTCGAGGAAGCGCTGGAAACCCTGAAGAGCGCGATTCAGAAGATCGACCGCGAAACCCGCACCCGCTTTAAAGAGACATTTGAACTGGTCAACAAGCATATTCAGGAACTGTTCCCGAAACTGTTTGGCGGTGGCCACGCCTATCTCGAGATGACCGGCGACGATCTGCTCGACACCGGGGTAACACTGATGGCGAGACCGCCGGGCAAGAAAAATGCCTCGATTCAGCTGCTCTCTGGTGGTGAAAAAGCGCTGACCGCAATCGCCATGGTATTTGCCATTTTCCGGCTTAATCCGGCGCCATTTTGTATGCTTGACGAAGTTGATGCGCCATTGGATGATGCCAACGTCGGTCGCTATGCCGCGATGGTGAAAGAGATGTCGGATCAGGTGCAGTTTATCTTTATCACCCACAACAAGATTTCCATGGAAGCGGCCAACCAGCTGATGGGTGTGACCATGCACGAGCCCGGCGTATCGCGTCTGGTCAGTGTGGATGTCAATCAGGCCGCCGAACTGGCCGACGCCTGATTGCATAAAATGTAGCATTGGCAAAATGGATATCCGGGAAAGCGTTGAAAAGCATGGAAAGTTTTAATAATTGGTTTTTATCTAGGTCGATATTTGCATGGATATAATCGGGCCAAGAGAAGTATTAATCGCGATAGGTCTGCTGGTTCTGCTGGCACTGGTCCTTGACGGCGCACGACGCATCAAAAACCACCGCTATGAAAATCTGCATATGTCCTCGCGCAAGTTGCAGAAAAATTCCCGTGGTGACGAATTCGACGATGTGCCCTATGACAGCCAGTTTCCCTCCGGCGGGTCGCGTCTGGTTGGTATTCGCGACGAAGACGATATTCGCCAGGTTGAAGAAAATCTGCGCCGCGCGCTGGATAACAAACCCGACTTTGGCTTTAAACAGCCCAAGCAGGAACAGTTTGATCTCGGCAGTCAACCCGAGCCGAAAGCGGCGGCCAAAGCCGCCGAACGATCGCCATCGGCGCAAAGCGGTTCAACCGCCAAAGCGGCAAAGTCGACAACGGTGGCGCAGCAGATACTGGTTATGCACCTGATGGCGCCCAAGGGTGAAAAGCTCAGCGGCCAGCAGTTGCAAGAGGCAGCGCTGAGTGTAGGGTTGCGTTTCGGCGAAGCAAAAATCTTTCAGCGCCACCTCAATGAAGATGGCTCCGGCGAGGTGCTGTTCAGCATGGCCAATCTGGTCAATCCGGGCACTTTTGATCTCAAGACCATCGATCAGATGACCACTCCTGGGGTGACCCTGTTTATGGCTCTGGATGACCTGGAAGATCCGGTTTCGGCCTTTGACCTGATGATCGAATCAGTGGACAGCATGGCCGCGACTCTGGGTTGCAGCGTGCTCGATGAAACCCGCAGCTCGATGACGCGCCAGACCATTGATCATTACCGCCAGCGTGCCCGCGATGTCTCTTTTCGCCGCAGTCATGGCTAGCACTTGGCAATGTCGCGTGAGAAATAATCCGGAAAACGAATTCAGAAATCTAAATTAAAAAGCTAATTTCAGAAAGCTAATTTTAGAAAGCTAATTTTAGAAAGCTAAGCCACACAACCAGGCCAGACAATACAGGATCCCCCAATGGCGCAGATTCCCGAGCAGGTTGGTAAAGAGTATGACCAGCTCAAGGATGAGTTAAACCGACACAACTACAGCTACTATGTGCTCGATGAGCCAACCATCCCCGACAGCGAATACGATCGCTGCATGCGTCGCCTGCAGGAGATCGAGCAGCAATATCCCGAACTGTTAAGTCCAGATTCTCCCAGTCAGCGCGTTGGTGGCGCGGCGCTGCCATCTTTTTCCCAGGTCACTCACGATGTGCCCATGCTCAGTCTCGACAACGCCTTTAGTGAGGAGGAACTGGAAGCCTTTGATCGACGCATAGGCGAGCGGCTCAACTTAAAAGCCGACCAGAAGATTGAATATGTTTGCGAGCCAAAGCTGGATGGCGTTGCTGTCAGCTTGCTGTACCGCGATGGCTTGTTGGTGCGCGGGGCGACCCGCGGCGATGGCAAAGTGGGTGAAGATATCACCGCCAATGTGCGCACCATTAAAAGTATTCCGCTCAAGCTCAGAGGCGAGGGCATACCGCCGTTGCTGGAAGTGCGCGGCGAGATCTATCTGCCCCGCGCCGGCTTTGAAAAAATCAATGCCGCGGCCATCGCCCAGGGCGACAAGGTGTTTGTCAATCCACGCAATGCCGCGGCGGGCAGCCTGCGTCAGCTCGACTCAAAAATTACCGCCAGCCGACCGCTGGAAATGTGTGCTTACAGTGTTGGCCAGTTTCAGGGTGGTTTATCTGAACCGGACAGCCATCGCAATATGCTGAAACTGCTTGGCGAATGGGGTTTTAAAATCAACCGCTATGTCGAGGTGGTGCAGGGTATCGCCGCCTGCGAAAGCTATTACGAGCAGATGCAGCAGCGCCGCGATCAGCTGCCCTATGATATCGATGGCATTGTCTACAAGGTCAATAATCTGGCCCTGCAACAGCGTCTCGGATTTGTTGCCAAGGCGCCGCGCTGGGCGATTGCGCGCAAGTTCCCGGCTCAGGAAGAAATTACCCAGTTGCTGGATGTGGAGTTTCAGGTTGGCCGCACCGGGGCGATTACTCCGGTGGCGCGTCTGGCGCCGGTGTTTGTTGGCGGCGTAACGGTAAGCAACGCGACATTGCACAATGGCGATGAGATTGCCCGCCTTGGACTCTGTATTGGCGATAGCGTGATTATCCGTCGCGCCGGTGATGTGATTCCCCAGGTCGCCGCAGTGGTGTTGGAGAAGCGCCCGCCAGATGCCAGACCGATTGTCTTTCCCGAAAACTGCCCGGTCTGCCAATCGCCGGTCCGGCGAGTTGAGGGCGAAGCGGTGGCGCGCTGTTCCGGCGGGCTTTTTTGTGGTGCCCAGAGTAAAGAGGCGATCAAACATTTTGCCTCGCGCAAGGCGATGGATATCGACGGTCTCGGCGACAAGCTGGTCGAGCTGTTGGTGGACAAAGGGCTGATTTATTCGGTGGCTGATCTCTACGAACTCCGCGCCGACAAGATTGCCGATCTCGAGCGCATGGGTGAGAAGTCGGCACAGAATCTGATTGACTCGATTGCCGCCAGCAAGCACACCACTCTGGCAAAGTTTCTCTTTGCCCTGGGTATTCGCGAAGTGGGAGAGGCGACCGGGCAAACTCTGGCGCGCAACTTTGGCTCGCTGGAGGCAATAATTGATGCCGATATCGACAGGCTGCAAGAGGTCGATGATATTGGCCCGGTGGTGGCCTATCATATTCGCGACTTTTTCCGAAACCCGGACAATCTGGCTATAGTTAATGCATTGCGGGAATCCGGTGTTAGCTGGGATGATGTGGATATCAGCGCACAGGATTCACAGCCATTAAAGGGCCAGACCTGGGTGCTGACCGGGACCATGGAGATAATGAGCCGCGCCGAGGCAAAAGATAAATTGCAGGAGTTGGGTGCCAAGGTTGCCGGCAGTGTCTCGGCAAAAACCACTCAGGTGGTGGCCGGGCCTGGAGCGGGTTCAAAACTGACCAAGGCCCAGTCGCTGGATATTCCGGTAATGGATGAAGAGCAATTTATCGCCTTTTTAAACAGGCTTTAGAACGAACCAGCAAGACATTGACAGAAAGGAGCAATCAGAGAAATGGAAAACCGGATCTACAGAGATCAACGCAGTGAGTCAGTGGTCTACGGCTGCATTAAAAATATAATCGGTGACGAGCTCAATCAGCACCGCCGCCACAATCGCGATGTTATGCAAACCCTGCCGTCGGCCGAGACCTGGAGTCTGGTCAACCGCGAGATGTTCGCGTTGAACGAACCCGGCGCCAGCGACTTTGGCCTCAGCACCGAGGTGGTTCACTTCGGCGCCTGCTATCAGGGCGTGGAGCACGAGTGGCGCTACTGGCTTGAACAGTTTGAGGCGCTGCTGCGTAAAATGTACTGGTTCAGCGCCACGGTGCATCTGGAAACCGAAATGTCCGGACTGCACAGTTTTGTTTTCGCCACTGACGGGCTTGGTCATCAGCCCGATCGCTCGGATATTCGCATCCGCTGCGAGTGGGTAAAAGAAGCGAGTTAAACCCGCGGCTATTCACACTTCTACACGCACTTCAACACCCCTGCCACACACAGGGCAAAATCGAGGAATAAGAGAGTTGAAACAAAAAGCAATGGCAAAAAAAGCGATCAAGCAGCGTTCCGCCTGGTTGGCATCGATGTTTGGCTGCGGCGCTTTTTTGCTGCTGGCGGTCAAGGTCTACCATGTGCCGGTTTCTTCACTGGCGTCCAATTTGCTGGTTGCGCTGTTGCTGATGGCTCTGGTGCTGGCTGTGGCCGCGGGCCTCGGTTGGGTTGTGGCACGGCTTAAAAAGCGACGCAATTAATTGTCCATTCAAACCTTCTCTTTTCGTCACTATCTGGCGACGATCGGCAGTAGCAATCTGGCCATGGGCCTGCACTCGGTGCTCTATCCCTGGCTGGTGGTCGCCGTGCTCGAAGAATCTCCCAGCCGTCTGGGTCTGGCGCAACTTGCGGTACTGCTGCCCAACCTGCTGTTTATCCTGCCGGGCGGCGTGATCTCTGATCGCCGTCACCGCGGCAGCTGGCTGGCGCGGCTCTATCTGCTGTATACCATTCCCATCAGCTTGCTGCTCGGCGCCATTGTCTACGGCGAGCTCAGTTACGCGCTGCTGATTGTATTTGGCATGGCCTACGGCACCGTCTCGGCGTTTGTCCAGCCCGCACGCGAAAGCCTGCTTGGCTATGCCTCTCAGACCATGATGCATCAGGCGGTGGCCAAGGTGGTGATGGTGCAGTTTATCGCTCAGGGCGTCGGCTTTACCCTTGCCGGGCAGCTCGACAGTGTCGGTATTGTGGTTCTGCTATTGATGCAGATGCTGATGTTTATGGTTAGCTCGGTATTGATCAGGCGCAGCCATCCTGAGCTGGTTGAAGACAATACCGAGTTGTTTACCCGCAAAACAGCCGCCGATCTCGACCAGGAAAAATCGGCGCCGCGGAAAAATCTTCGCGAGTTGCGCGCCGGTTTTGCCCTGTTTACCAGCGATAAAACATTGCGCCATCTGTTGCTGCTGGTCTCGGCAACCGGCTTTCTCGCATTTGGTGTCTATCTGGTGGGCATGCCATTACTGGCGCGCCAGGGCTATCAGGGTGGGGCAGGGCTTTACGCACTGATGCAGGTGACCTTTACCGTCGGAATTGTGGCCGCCAATTTTGCCGTTAGCCGGCAAAAGGCGACCTTTAGCCGTCCCGGTCGACTGATGATTATCAGCTTTCTCGGTCGCGGCTCACTGGTCTGGGCCATCGCACTGTTGCCCAGCTATTGGATACTGTTTCCGGTGATTTTTGCCTGGGGTGCATTCTCCGGGCTGTCGATGACATTGGGACGCACTATTTTGCACAATCAGGTGCCCCACTCGCACCGCTCCCGCGCTGCTTCGGTTTATCAGCTCTGTCTGTTTGGTGGCGCACCGCTGGGGGCCTGGGTCTGTGGTTACGCGGTTGAACATACGGGCCTGGCGCAGACCTTTGCGGTGATTGCGCTACTCACTGTGCTGGTCTCCGCACTGGGCGCCGCCTTCTCGCCGTTGTGGGCTTTAAAAGGCGCCAGTGACGATAAATCTAACAACCGTTAAAAGCGATCAATGCGGCGGTCACCGCCACATTTAATGACTCCACGCCATTGGCCATGGGAATGCCGACGCGATGTTGGCTCAATGCGGCAACCTCTCTGCTAACGCCTTCGCTCTCATTACCCAGCACATAGATCACCGGCGCTTGCGGTTTAAACTCGGCCAGCGGCGTGGCCTGATGAGATGACAGGGTGCAGATCTCAAAACCCTTTTCGATAAAGGCGGGCAGTGCCGAAGCCAGCGTGTCGCAGCGCAAAATATTACCCTTAAACAGAGTGCCGGCACTGGCTTTGATGACCAGCGGCGAAATATCGGCGCAGCCTTTGCTGGGCAGCAGCAACCCATAGGCCGGGCTGGCGGTGACACTGCGAATAATCATGCCCAGGTTCTGCGGATTGGTAATGCCGTCGAGCGCGATCAGCGGTTGCTGTTGTGGTTGCGGCAGCTGCTCGAGCGCCTGGGCGAAGGGCTGATAGCCAGCACTGTGGATATCACAGGCAACCCCCTGGTCCTGTTTACTGTTGCGGGAAATACGCGCCAGTTGTTCACGGCTGTGATAACAGATCTCGATATTGCGCTGGGTTGCGAGGCTTTTGATTTGATCGACAATACCACCGCCGCGATTTGACTCGGCAAGGTGCAGGCGAAAAATCTGCAGCGCTGGATCAGATAAAATCTCCATCACCGGCTTGCGCCCGTAGACAGTGATCAAACGATTGTAGAGTGACTTGCGCGCCAGATATTCGGGGCTATCGGTTTGATGGTTCATGGGTTGTTCTGCCTGGCTTGTCTGGTGAGCTTTTTCTCTGGTCAGCCCGTTTGATTAGTCACTTGTATTGGCACTATTGGCAAGTAGCTGTGTAATGTTATCCAGCTTATCCTCACTGGCATAAGCCTGCTGGCGGGCAATTTCCACCGCCACCTCACCCAGCGCGGCATAGACCGACTGCCAGCTGGCTGCCTGTGTCTGATCACTGTCCGCTATTGCCCTCAGGTGAGCCGCTACAGTGTCGCTGTCGCCGCGGGAAATTGGCCCGGTCAGCACCGCACGGGCGTCGGAGTGATGCAGATAATTATCCACAGTTTGGCGAATCAACGGGTTGAGTATGGCGTCCTGCTGGTCTGCAGCAATATCCGCCGCTGCCAACATCTGCTTACTGCTGGCCAACAGCGCCACCAGATTATTGCAGGCCATCACCGTGGCGGCGTGATAGAGCGTTTTTTTATCGCTTCGCAGTGCAAAGCAGTTGCCACCAATGGCGCTAAACAGTCGGGTTACATAGTCGCTCGCCGCCGCCTCACCCTCTACCGCACAGCTGCTACCGGCAAAGCTGGAGACTGATTTTGCCGGGTCGGCAAAGCTGTGAATTGGGTGTACTGAGGCGCGCAAACAGGCTTTTTCGGCCGCGCTTTGGGATTGATCCTGCGGCAGGCTGAGCACCTCTGAGTTGAGCGAGCCGCTGCAGTGAAAAACCATATCACCTGGCCGCAACAGCATTGTTTCTGCCAGTGCCCGACTGACTGTTTCGATCTTGTCGTCCGGTGTGGCAATCAGCCAAAGATCAGCTGGCTTCAGTTGATTCATTGTTGCCACCGCCTCGCCTTGACCGATAAACCGGACTGCATGACTGGCGGATTCAAGATGACGGTTTAACAGCTGACCAATGGCAATATCCAGAGTCTGTTGCTCGGCAAACAGACGGCAGAGAGTCGAGCCGAGCCGTCCGCCGCCAATACAGGAGAGTGTCAGGGAACCAGAAGAAGAGACTGCGCTGTTGTTCACTGGCCGCCGACCGCTCAGACCAGCAACGCTTTGTAGCGCTGCACCGCTTGCGGCATACCCATGGTTAGCGAGTCAACGGTAAAGGCATGGCCAATCGAGACTTCGAGCAGATTGGGAATGGTGGCAAATTTCCCCAGATTGTGAAGGTTGAGATCGTGTCCGGCATTGACGCCCATTCCGAGGCTGGTGGACAGCTCCGCCGCCTGCAGATGTTGCTGAAAAATGGCATCAAGTTGGTCGCTGCCCCAGGCCGCGGCATAGGGGCCGGTGTAGAGTTCGATGCGATCTGCGCCCACTGCTTTAGCCAGTTCAATTTGCTTCAAATCCGGGTCCATAAACAGGCTGACCCGCATTCCCAGGCTGTGAAGTTTTTCGATAATCGGTTTTAACGCTTCGCCGGAGCTGGTGAGGTCAAAGCCGTGGTCCGAGGTAAGCTGGTCGTCGCCATCGGGCACCAGGGTGCACTGGTCCGGCATGGTCTCTTCGACCAGTTCAATAAAGCCCGGGTAGCTGCCAAGTGCGGGGGCGAAAGGGTTGCCCTCAATATTAAATTCTAGCTCGGGTGCGGCGCCGGATCTTGGGTTTGATTTCACCAAATCCGCCAGCCGGCGCACATCATCCGGGCGAATATGACGCTGATCCGGACGTGGATGCACGGTGATGCCATCGGCGCCATGGTCGATGCACAGCCGGGCAAACTCGACCACATCCGGATAGTTTCCCTCTCTGGAATTTCGAATCAGAGCGACTTTGTTGAGGTTAATACTGAGGGCAGTCATGGTGACAACTTATTGTCGAATCGGAATCGGCTTTTCAAAAGCCGGCAGTTGTTTTGGTTCGGGCAGGGGCGTCCAGGCCGCAGCATTGAGTAGCCGTGCGCTAAGAATACGAATTGGGGTGACCGGCACATTTTGATGCATGCCAAGGTTACGCACCTCGGTTTCGGCGATGGCATCGACCACATCCATACCTGCAATCACCGCGCCAAACACCGCATAGCCCGCTTTGTTGCCTTTGGCATTGAGCGAGCCATTGTTTTTATGATTGATAAAAAACTGCGCCTGGGCGCTGTCGGGGTCACTGGTTCGGGCCATGGAAATGGTGCCGCGTTTGTTGGTCAGGCCATTAAACGATTCGTTGACGATCGGCGCGCGTTCGCCTTCACGCATGCTCATATCAAAAGTATGGCCACCGCTCTGAATCATAAAGCCCTTGATCACGCGGTGAAAAATCAGCCCGTCGTAATAGTAGTCGTTGACGTACTTGATAAAGTTATCCACGGTGACTGGCGCCTGCTGCGGATAGAGTTCGAGCACAATATCGCCCATATCGGTTTGCAGTTTGACCTGTGGATTTTCAGCGTGACTGGCCACAGAAAAAAACGGCGCTAATAACAGCAGGGCAATTGGCATTGCTTTGACAAATGTCTTAAAAATTGACTGATCGCAGCGGACTTTCATCGACATTCCTTTTTTACCTATCAGGATTAGAGCAATTAGTTCCACTCGGAGAAGCGTTTGCGGCCGCGCAGCTTGGGAATCAAGACCACCAGAATCGCACCGAGAAACACCGTCAAACCACCATAGAGAAACGACTCATTGCGTCGATCTTTCTGCAGATCGTCGACATTGGCTTTCAGACTGTCATTTTCACGCTGCAGCATCAGATTGTTTTTCGCCAACTGTTTATTCTGCTCGTCGAGCACAATGGCATCCGCCGAAATGGCTTTGATCTCTGCGAGTTCGCGCTCCAGCGCCTTGGAGCTGTCTTGACTGTTGTCGAGCTTGCCGCGAATTGCTTTGGAGGCCTGGCGCAGCTCATTGATGCTGTTATTGAGCTCAATATTGCGCTGCTTTAATGCCGCCATTTCCCGCTCTTGCCTGACCAGCTGAATGCGTGCAATCGGCTGGTCCATAATAAATTGCTCTTCCATCCAGCCTTCGACGCCGTTGTCAGCGATCAGATGCACCCAGCCATCGGCTCGTTCAAGCAGCTGTAGCCTGGTGCCCGACTTCAGCCCGCGGTGGACAATGGTGCAGCGCCCACAGGGTGTTGAGCGCAGTGGCACCAGAAATTCATCACTGACATACACAAAGGTGTCTTTCAGGTAGTTCTTCTCGCGCTCTTCGTCGGACAGAATACTTTTTAATGCGTCTGTCTCCTGCAACTCTTCGGTCTGTTCCGATTCCTGGGCCAGCGCCGCAGGGCTCAGCGACAGGGTAAACAGGATTAGTGCCAAAAATGGGCGAATGTAAGCGGTAATGGAAAGAGAATTCATCATTATTTCAAAGCGATAAGTTAAGTTGGATGGGATAATACTCTGATCAGCTGCAAATGATAACTGTTAGAACGGGATTCCCCGTTGCTATACCAGTCCGGTGGTTATGCAAGCTGACATTACGGCAGTACTTTTTTATAGGGTTTCACAACCACCTTGCTGTAGACCCCGGCGGCGACATAAGGGTCGGCATCGGCCCACTGCTGCGCCTCGACCAGCGAGTTAAATTCAGCGATCACCAGACTGCCGGTAAACCCCGCCTCGCCGGGTTCCGGGGAGTCTATCGCCGGATGCGGTCCCGCCACCAACAGACGCCCTTCATCCTTTAATTGATGCAGCCGCTGCAGATGGTCCGGGCGCGCCTGCATACGTTTTTCAAGGCTGTTTTCAATATCTTCACTGATAATTGCATACCACATGGTGCGACCCTTATTTCTGTTTGATAAGTTGCTCAAGCGACAACCCGGTAATACGGCTGATGCCCCTGAAGAGATAAAACATATCGCCAATCATCACCAGCATGGCGGGCACGGCGATAACCGGAAAACTCAGCGCGGTCATCTTGCCGAGCTGTTCATTAAACGCCAGCGTGCCGGGCTCCGCGGTAAGCAGATAGACCGCGAGCAGATAGTTGAGAATCGCCGAGAGCAGAAACGAACCGGCCAGAATCCATGAGGCATTGACCAGCAGGCGCTCAAATTCGCCGCGGCGATTATTGGCCAGCAGTGAGTGGTTGATCTTGTCCAGCTCAAATACAGCGTCATTAAGTAGAAAGGTGTGTATCAATGGCTGTGGTGTTTTCAACGAAACCAGCGTTGCCAGACCAAACAGGGCAGGGATGCTGGCCTCTTTGATTGCGATATAAATCGCATCCAGTTCCATCAGGCTGATGCCGCCGGTCAGCGCGACACTGACCACACCCAGCGCGGAAAAAAAGTTTATTTTGCCGCGCTGAAAAAAGTCGCGCACGCCATAAATAATTGGAAATGACAGCGCCACAACAATTGCCAGCTTGATTCCCAGATAGGCCTCACCGCTCAGCTTGGTCAGCACCAGCGTTGGAATCAGGATATTGAATGCCAGGTTTAAAAGCAGACTCTCTTTATTCTCAGGGGCATTTTTCTCGCCGGGCTTTTCGCCGGATTTGTTGTCTGGTTTGCCACTGGACGGATGCTGGTTGTCGATGCTGTCGCTCATGATTGTCTTTCGTCGGAATGAGAGGCGCATTGTAACCACTCACTGGCGGTTTCCAAAGTCGTCGCGACTGACAGATTAGTTTGATAAGAAACAATTCTTAATCTATTACTGAGACTAATAAAAAATCCACATCAATAACGCTTCGTATCCTACTAATATATAAGGAAAAAAGATGACTGACAGTCTTGAAAAATCACCCTGTAAAGCCATCGAAAAAGTAGGGCCGAAAATGGCGGATCTACTGGTCGCCTATCTTAACCAACTCGGTGTTGACTATGTTTTTGGCGTACCCGGTGGCGCAATAGAGCCACTCTACGATGCCCTGGCGCGTAGCGAGCGCCGCGGCGGTGTGCGTGCAGTGGTCGCTCGTCATGAAACCGGCGCCGCGTTTATGGCCGATGGCTACGCCAGAAACAGCGGCAAGTTGGGCGTCTGCTGTTCAACCACGGGCCCGGGCGCAACCAATATGATTACCGGGGTTGCCTCCGCCTACGAAAACAATGTGCCGATGCTGGTTATCACTGCGCAGACCGCCATATCCACCTTTGGTAAAGGCGCCATACAGGACTCCTCCTGCACCGGGGTCAACACAGTTGGCCTCTATGCGCACTGCACCAGATACAACACCTTGATCTCGCATATCAACCAGTTTGAACACAAGCTGGCCGCCGCGATTATGTCTGCCATGGGCTCGCCCGCCGGGCCGGCGCATATCAGTGTGCCTCGCGATGTGATGGCCATGGATAACCTGATTGATCAGGCCAATTATCAACTTAATACATTATTGGATAGACCGGCGCTGATTGATGATCATGCGGTTGATCTGTTATTTGAAGAATTAAAACGAGCTCGCCATCCGGTATTTATTATTGGTGATGAAGCCTGCGATGCTATCGGTAATATTCTTTCCCTTGCGGTGAAAACCCGCGCCCAAATTATTGTTACTCCACAGGGCAAGGGGCTTGTCAGTCCATATCATCCGCAGTTTAAAGGCGTGTTTGGATTTGCCGGCCATGCCGCGGCCAGAGATGTGCTGGCCAATCCCAAGGTCGATTTGGTGGTGGCTATTGGCGCCCGGTTTGGTGAGTTTTCCAGCAATGCCTGGGATACAGAAAACCTGCTTAACAATAAGCTTATTCATGTTGAATCGACCGAGGCAAACCTCACCCGCACACCGATGGCAAAAATGCATGTGCGTGGTTGTCTCGATACCGTGTTTGATCGTATCGCCAATCGATTTGGTATCGACACCCAGAGGTTTATGCGAAAGGTAAAGTCCGCCAGCAAAGAGTCGGAGGACAATTTCACCCGACACTTTGAGTTTGACGACGAGCAGGGTTATTACTCCGATGCCGCCCCAATCAAACCGCAGCGATTGATGAAAGAGTTGCCCGAACTGTTCCCGCCACATACCAGATATCTGGTTGATACCGGAAACAGTCTGGCCTGGGGAACCCATTATCTGCATCCATTTGATCGCCGATTTTCGGGGCAGCGTGATGAGCGCGGAGGGCTGTTTAGTGCCTCTGTCGATTTTGCCTCAATGGGTTGGGCTATAGGTAGTGCGGTGGGAACCAGTATGGCGCTGCACAATACACCGGTGGTTTGCATTACCGGCGATGGTAGCTGGTTGATGAGCGGTCAGGAACTGACCGTTGCCATAGAGGAAAAGTTAACCGTTATTTTTGTGATTCTTAATGACAGTGCCTACGGCATGGTTAAGCACGGTCAAACTCTAACCGGTGCCGAGCCGATTGCCAATCAACTTACCAGGGTAGATTTTGCCGCGCTGGCAATGGCGATGGGAGCGCCGGGCCATGTGATTAATTCACCAGCCGACCTGCAGGCATTAAGCATCAAGATTATTTGTCAGCGCCAGGGGCCGACCGTGCTGGATGTTCGAATTGATATTAATGAAGCCCCGCCAATTGGATTGCGGACAAATGTGTTGCAAAGCGCATGAGCGAAAAATCCCGGGAAAAAATTACCACAAAAATCTGGCGCGAAATTCCGCAACAGGATAACCCTTTTGCCGCCGCCAGCTGTTACTGCTGCGGCTACGATGTATACACCGACCTGTTAAAAAACGCTCGCTATACAGACTATCTCTACCTGCTGTTTAAAAACAGACAGCCCACAGAGGAGCAGTCGGCACTGCTGGAAGGGCTGGCGATTGCGCTGGCCAATCCGGGCCCCAGAGACCATAGCGTCAGAGCGGCCATGAGCGCCGGCGTTGGCGGATCGACCCATGCCTCGGCATTAATTGCGGCGCTGGGTGTGGGAGCGGGTAATCTGGGTGGAGCCCGTGAAGTCTTTACCGCCCTGCAGTACTGGCAACAGTGTCAAACCGACCTGGCCCAATGGCAGCAGCTGATTAAAAACCCGCCGCAGCTGGGACGCGAAGATGTCTGGCTGCCCATGGAACACGCGCCGGGTTTTGACCCCAATGGTGTCAGCTGCCCGATGCCGGTGCAGCAGACACTGGCGCATCTGGTCGAGGTGGGTAAGACCGCCGCTCTTGCATGGTTGCAGAACCACCGAGTTGAACTGGAAACCACTGCCGGTTGTCCGCTGGCCTTTTCCGGGGTGGCCGCTGCGACGCTATTTGATCTTGAATTTTTACCTGAAGAAGCGGAGATGTTGTTTCTGTTATTGCGTCTGCCTGGAGCTGCAATTCACAGCCTGGAACAAGAGCGTTTAGGTTGGCGGAAATATCCGTTTTTTGCAGATGGCTTCAAGTTAATTCCGTGAGTTTGACTGATCTGATGAGAAAAATGTATGCCCGTTCACAGTAAATTCGAGATGTTTGAGGATAATTGGCGCACCTCTATGGGTGGTTGGTTTCCCGGCGAGAAAGTAATACTGCGCGGCAGAGATGTTTTTACGGAGTTAAATCACAGCTCATGGATGGAGTATCTGCTGTTTGCAGTAACCGGCAAGGAGTCGCCGCGGATTGCGCGTTTAATGGAGGGAATGTGGGTTATTTGCACCAGCTTCCCCGACCCGCGAATCTGGAATAACCGGGTATCGGCACTGGCGGGAACGACTCGTTCCACCGGTGTGTTGGCCGCCGCCGCATCAGTTGCGGTAACCGAGGCAACGTTGTACGGGTTAAAGCCAATTAAGGGTGCGACAGATTTTTTTTATCGCGCCGATGGGCGGTTAAACCAGGGCGAAAATTTAGAACAAATTATTAAATCAGAACTTAAGCAGTACCGGAGTGTATATGGCTATGGACGGCCAATAGTGAGGGGGGATGAGCGGGTAGAGCCAATGATGGCATTTGCTCGTTCAATTGGTTGTGGTGAAGGTAAGTTTATAAAGATTGCCTTTGAAGTGGCTGAGTATTTAAGTAATAGCCGTCTTAAATACCAGATCAATATAGCAGCGGTGTGTGCGGCGCTGTTGGCAGATGAAGGGCTTTCGCCGATGGATTTTTATCATATGGCGACCCTGGCTTTCACTGCTGGCGCAATGCCTTGTTTTATTGATGCACTGGATCAACCTGAAGGATGTTTTTTTCCCTTACGAACTTCTCGGCTCAACTATACAGGGGGCGAGGAAATCAAGCACTGGAGGGTGTAGATAATGACTAGAGGTTATGGAGTACCTGTTTTTACAGGGATTGTTACACAAGGAATTGCGCAGAGATCTTGCCGGGCGGTTTCAAGAAACAGTTTAAGGTCGATTTTACCGATTTTGGATGGTCTCCTGGGTAGGGTGTTGGGTAGATTACTGGGTAGATTGCTGTGTGGAGCGCTAATTGGGCTCTTAGTTATATTG
>JALRJD010000206.1 GCA_023255165.1 Porticoccaceae bacterium
GTGTTTGCGCGAGTTGCTATGAAGTCAAACTGGCTGCCGCAGGTTTCGCAGCAGCGTGTTCCCCGCACAAGCTGGCCCTCAGCCTTGCATTGCCGAGAGCAGTATTTTGCTGTATCTTTCCTGTTGAACGGGACGCGGAACTCAAAATTTACCTTACCGCCAGCGCTGAAGAGCGCGCCAGCCGGCGCTATAAAGAGTTGCTTGAAAAAGGTGAAGATGTTAGTCTGCCGGCCCTCGTGGAGCAGGTACGCGCCCGAGATGAACGCGATATGAGCCGAGATGCATCACCACTGCGACCCGCTGAGGACGCAATTGTGTTGGACACCTCGGAGATGTCGATTCAAGAGGTTACAGATACGGTACTTAACATCCTCGCAGTCAAAGGCATTAAGTAGTATTTTTTAAATCATTTTTAACCCGGGCACCGCAGCAATCGCCAGCACCCTATTGCTGTAGGCCTTAATTTTAACTGACCCGCGTAAACTGGCCACGCGGAAAAAAGAGAACGACGCTAGCAGGTCTTCTGTCGTCTCTCTGTCAAAACTCAGGTACTCCCCATGAGCGAAAATTTCGCAGAACTATTTGAAGAAAGTCTCAAGACCGTTGAGATGAACCCAGGCGCCATTATCACTGGCGTGGTTATCGATATCGATAAAGACTGGGTAACAGTCCACGCTGGACTGAAGTCTGAAGGCGTTATTCCCGCCGACCAATTTTATAACGAGAAAGGTGAACTCGAAGTTGCCGTAGGCGACGAAGTTCAGGTTGCTCTCGAAGCCGTTGAAGATGGTTTCGGTGCCACCAAGCTTTCCCGTGAAAAAGCCCGCCGCGCTGAATCCTGGATTGAACTCGAAGCTGCCCACAAAGCAGACGAAGTGGTCACCGGTATTATCAGCGGCAAGGTTAAAGGTGGCTTTACAGTTGATGTACGCGGTCTGCGTGCGTTCCTGCCAGGTTCACTGGTTGATGTTCGCCCACTGCGTGAAATTACTCACCTGGAAAACATCGAACTCGAATTTAAAGTTATCAAACTCGACCCCAAGCGCAACAACGTTGTTGTCAGCCGTCGTGCCGTGATGGAGAGTGCAAACTCTGTAGAGCGTGAAGAGCTGCTGGCCAACCTCGAAGAGGGCGCATCACTGAAGGGTGTGATCAAGAACCTGACCGATTACGGCGCGTTTGTTGATCTGGGCGGTATTGATGGCCTGTTGCACATCACTGACATGTCATGGAAGCGCATCAAGCATCCTTCCGAGATGATCAATGTTGGCGACGAAATTGACGTTAAAGTGCTTAAGTTTGACCGCGAGCGCAACCGCGTATCGCTGGGCATGAAGCAGATGGGCGAAGATCCATGGGGCGACATCAAAGCGCGTTACCCTGAAGGCGCCCGCGCCAAGGCCAAGATCACCAACCTTACCGACTACGGCTGTTTCGCCGAGCTGGAAGATGGTGTTGAAGGTCTGGTACACGTCTCCGAAATGGATTGGACCAACAAAAACGTTCACCCATCCAAGATTGTAAATCTGGGTGACGAAGTTGAAGTGATGGTTCTGGATATCGACGAAGAACGTCGTCGCATCTCACTGGGCATCAAGCAGTGCCACACCAACCCATGGGACGACTTTGCCACCACTATGGCCAAAGGCGACAAGATTTCCGGCAAGATCAAGTCGATCACTGACTTCGGCATCTTTATCGGTCTCGACGGCGGCATTGACGGTCTGGTTCACCTGTCGGACATCTCCTGGAATGAAACTGGAGAAGAAGCGGTTCGCAACTTCAAGAAAGGCGAAGAAGTTGAAACTGTTGTCCTCAGCATTGATGCAGAGCGCGAGCGCATCTCACTGGGCATCAAGCAGCTGTCTGATGATCCGTTCAACAACTATGTAACTGACAATGACAAAGGCGCAATCGTCAAAGGCATTGTTAAAGAAGTTGACGCCAAAGGCGCTACCGTTGACCTCGGCAACGATATCGAAGCTTATCTGAAAGCCTCTGAGCTCTCTCGTGACAAGGTTGAAGACGCCCGTCACGAACTGCAGGAAGGCCAGGAGATTGAAGCCAAGATCATCAACGTCGACCGCAAGACGCGTGCTATCAGCCTGTCGGTTAAGGCTAAAGACGTAGCTGACGAGAAAGAAGTGGTTAAAGCTCACCGCAAGACTGAAGCTGACACCGCGGCACCAGCAACTATTGGTGACCTGATCAAGGCGCAAATGGACAAGTAATGTTCAGCTGAGATCTAAAAAAGGGTGGCCTAGTGCCACCCTTTTTTTTCGTCTGAAAAACACCATTTAACAAGTTTCGCTTGTATAAAATCAAAACTTCAATAAAATCAACGAGTAATAAAATTTGAGCTCGACATTCTCGACTTGACTGAATGGTAAAAAAACGAAGAAAACGCCCATGACCAAATCTGAACTGATTGAAAAAATCGCTGCAAGCCAGGACCATCTTCCACCCAAGGACGTTGAGCTGGCGGTGAGAATGATTCTCGAGCGCATGACCCATGCCCTGGTCACCAATCAGCGTACCGAGATCCGCGGATTTGGCAGCTTCTCACTTCACTACCGCGCGCCCCGCGTAGGCCGCAACCCAAAGACCGGCGATGCGGTCTCCCTCAGCGGCAAGTACGTTCCCTATTTCAAGCCCGGCAAAGAACTGCGGGTTCGGGTGAATAACGGCCTCGATTTCTGAGCAGTTTCGCCTTGCTCAATTTGTGCGGGTCATCCATTCATCTCACCTAATCCACTATACGGCTGATATTTTGAGTGCGGCCAATTGTTTTGTTGCCTTCTAAGGCTATGCGAGGCCTTTTGGTCGTGCTCAGGGCAACAGTCTTTTCTTACCCAAACAAACTTTTCAACGCCGCCAATGATTCCTCGCCCCTGGCTTGATTTTCCTCTGCACTTAACTCAACACCTCCACCGATTCTGATCAGGTCGTCTTGCGGCAGTTCGTCGATAAAGCGGCTGGGTGTGGTGGCGGAGGTGTCGCCAAACTGGGTGCGCTGTCTGGCGCTGGTCATGGTCAGGGTGCGTTGGGCTCTGGTGATGCCGACGTAGGCGAGGCGGCGCTCTTCTTCGATTTGACCACCTTCGACGCTGTTGCGGTGGGGCAGGATCTCTTCTTCCATACCGATCATAAAGACATGTAAAAACTCCAATCCTTTGGCGGCGTGCAGGGTGAGCAGTTGCACTTTGTCGTCGGCGGACTCTTCCGCTTC
>JALRJD010000248.1 GCA_023255165.1 Porticoccaceae bacterium
TGACCAATGGCCCGGCGGCAACCATCGGAGAGATTCTCGATATCGATCTGGCTCGACCAAGAGATCGTCTGGCGCTGGCGGAGGATCCGGCGTTTAACACCTATCGCCAGCAGGTGCTGCGCTTTCTTTATGAAAAGCACCGAAATCCAAGCGCAAAACCAGCAGGACAATTAACCGGGCAATCTGATAGCGGTTCGGACCAGAACCAGGTTCAGAACCCGGACAGCAACAATCAACAAAACAACCAACAAAACAACCAACAAACAAACGAACAGCAAAAACAGGCGGCCACGGAAGCCGCCTGAAACTGATGCAAAGCCTCGAACCATTATTGATTAAAGGACAAACACCCATGTTAAAAATTGTTGTTGTCGGAAACGGCATGGTCGGCCACCACTATGTCGAACAGCTGGTTGCAACCGGGATGCCGGCCCACATTACCGTGCTCGGTGGTGAAACCCGGCCCGCCTATGACCGCGTGCATCTGTCGGACTTTTTTGCCGGGCGCTCACCTGAAGATCTGGCTCTGACCAGCAGAGAACACTATCGCCAGATTGGCGTCGATGGCCATTTTGGCGATGCGGTGGCCAGCATTGATCGCCAGCGCAAAACCGTGCTCACTGACAGCGGCAAACAATACCCCTACGACAAACTGGTGCTAGCCACCGGCTCTTATCCCTTTGTGCCTCCGGTGAAGGGCCACGATCTGGCCTCCTGCCTGGTCTACCGTACCATTGACGACCTCGGCGCAATCAAGGCTCAGGCAAAAAATGCCCGTGTCGGCGTTGTGGTTGGCGGCGGGCTGCTGGGGCTGGAAGCGGCCAATGCGCTGCAAAACCTCGGCCTGGAAACCCATGTTGTCGAGTTCGCCCCGGGGCTGATGGGCGTGCAGCTGGACAGCGGCGGCAGCGCCATGTTACGGCGCAAAATCGAGGCTCTGGGCGTGACGGTCCACACCGCCAAGGCCACCCAGCTGATAGAGGAAAATCTCGATGGCGAGTCGCGCATGGTGATGCAATTTGCCGACGGCGGCTCGCTGCAGACCGATGTGATTGTCTTCTCCGCCGGTATCCGCCCACAGGATCAGCTGGCCCGTGACTGCGGGCTAAATGTTGGCGAACGCGGCGGTATCGAGATTGACTATCACTGCAAAACCAGCGATTCCGATATTTTCGCCATTGGCGAGTGCGCTCTGTTTGGCGGCAGAATCTACGGTCTGGTGGCGCCCGGTTATCGCATGGCGGAGGCGGCGGTCAGCCAGCTTGGCGACAACAGTATTCCGTTTAAAGGCGCGGATATGAGCACCAAGTTAAAGCTGCTCGGCGTCGACGTCGGTTCAATCGGCGATGCCCACGGCAGAGAGGCGGGTGCGATTGCCTACACTTTTAGCGACGAGCGCATCGATGTCTACAAGCGCATTATTGTCAGTGCCGACGGTAAAAAATTACTTGGCGCGGTGCTGGTTGGCGACTGCTCCGAATACGACACGCTGTTGCAATATTTCCTCAATGGCATTGATCTGCCCGCAGATCCGCAGACACTGATCCTTCCCTAC
>JALRJD010000288.1 GCA_023255165.1 Porticoccaceae bacterium
GGTGACATAAAGAGGTTTAGTGGATTCCTTCGGTCTCTGCGCGCCCTCGGAATGACGGACTGCAAAGGCTCCGTCGGAAAGACAATATCGGGCACATCCAGAGAAAGACCGAAAAATGTGCTCAGAGTAAGGTAAAGAGACGGCTGCAAGTCATTCTACTCACAGCGCACCGCAACAATCACCACCAGGGATAAAACGGAGGCATACCATTCGAAACCTGCGCAGGAAAATCCGCTTTACGCTTCTCCAAAAACGCCGCAACACCCTCCTTGCCATCCACCTGACTAGTGTAAAACACCGCCAGCGACTCCACCTTGTGCGCCTCCGCAGGATGACTGGCAGCCGAATTCCGGTAGAGCATCTGCCGCATCAACGCCGCCGAAACCGGTGCGCAATTATCCGCAATCTGACGCGCCATCTCATAAGCTCTGGGCAGTAAGTTATCCGGCTCGCAAACCTCGCTGACAAAACCACCGGCAAGAGCATCCTGAGCATCAAAAATCTCCGCCGACAACATCCACTTCAGCGCCTGCTGCATGCCAACGATGCGCGGCAAGAACCAGGTTGAACAACCCTCCGCAACAATACCGATCTTGCCAAACACAAAGCCCACTCGCGCTTTTTCAGAGGCCAGGCGAATATCCATCGCGCAGATCATGGTTGCGCCAACACCCACAGCAGCACCATTGATGGCACCAATCACCGGCTTTTTGCAATCGTAGATCGCCAGAGTTAATCGGCCCGCGGTATCGCGAACGCCAGTCATCTCTTCGTAGGCTTCCATCTCGGCCATAGTCGGCTTTTTGCTTTCGTCGAGGCCAAATACATTACCACCAGTGCTTAAATCCATGCCCGCACAAAACGCTTTGCCAGCACCGGTCACCACAACGACGCGCACATCATCATCGTCGCTGGCACGGTTAAAGGCGTGGACCATTTCGTCACACATCTCGACGGTCCAGGCATTCATTGCGTCCGGACGATTGATAAGCAGTGTCAGAATGTTGTTCTCAACGCGGTAATCGATGGTGTTGTAGTTCACAGTGGCCCCCAAAATTGCTTGTTTGTTGTGTTATTTTTTATTGCGCGGTTATTCAGGTCGCATATGCGGGAACAACAGCACATCTCGAATCGACGGCGAGTCGGTCAACAACATCACCAGACGATCAATACCAATACCTTCGCCAGCGGTTGGCGGCATGCCGTATTCCAGCGCGCGAATATAGTCGGCATCGAAATGCATGGCTTCATCATCGCCGGCATCTTTTTCGGCAACCTGCTGCCTAAAGCGCGATTCCTGATCTTCGGCATCGTTGAGCTCCGAGAAGCCGTTGGCAATTTCGCGACCGCCGACAAAAAATTCAAAACGATCAGTGACATGCGGGTCCTGATCATTGCGCCGCGCCAGTGGCGAAACCTCGGCCGGATACATGGTAATAAAAGTAGGCTGTTCCAGACGGTGCTCAACGGTCTTTTCAAAGATCTCAATCTGCACCTTGCCCAAACCCCAGATAGCTTTGAGCGGAATATGCAGGCCTTCGGCAATTTTGCGCGCGCCCGCTTCATCGCCAAGCTGCTCGGCGCTGATCTCGGGGTTGTAGTGCAAAATCGAATCAAACACAGAGAGGCGGGTAAATGGCTCGGCAAAGTCGTAGTGCACTTCGCTGACCACTTCGCCCTCGGCGTTTTTGCTGGTGTTAACCACTTTGGTTGAGCCGAGTACTTCGGTTGTCATTTTGCGCAACATGTCTTCGGTCAGATCCATCAGATCATTGAAGTCCGCATAGGCCTGATAAAACTCGAGCATGGTAAATTCAGGGTTATGACGGGTCGACAAACCTTCGTTGCGGAAATTGCGGTTGATCTCATAGACTCGCTCAAAGCCGCCCACTACCAGACGCTTTAAATAGAGCTCCGGTGCGATGCGCAGATACATATCGATATCCAGCGCATTGTGGTGGGTAACAAAGGGTCGCGCCACAGCGCCGCCGGGAATGACCTGCAACATTGGCGTTTCCACTTCGAGAAAGTCCGCGCCGTTTAAATAGCGGCGGATAAAATCCACCACTTTTGAGCGCACACGAAAGGTGTTGCGCACGTCAGGGTTCACAATCAGGTCGACGTAGCGCTGGCGATAGCGCATCTCCTGGTCGGCGAGGCCGTGGAACTTGTCAGGCAGTGGGCGCAGCGCTTTGGTCAGCAGTTGATATTCGTCCATCTGCACGTAGAGGTCGCCTTTGCCCGACAGGTGCAGCGCGCCAGTAATACCAACGATATCACCAAGGTCTAGCAATTTGGCGAACGGGCGGGCCTCTTTGGTGACATAGAGTTGGATGGTGTCGGTGCTGTCTTGCACAACAATAAAGGCGCCGCGGTTGCGGATAACACGTCCGGCGATGCTGACAATTTTGCCCAGTTGCTCAAGTGCTTCTTTGCTTTCCTGTGCGTAACCGGCCTGCAGTTCCGCGGCGCTGTGTTGGGGGCGAAAGTCATTGGGAAAGACATTGCCATTCTGCTCGCGCAGTGCGGTAAGTTTGGCGCGGCGTTCGGCGATTAATTTGTTTTCGTCTTGTTGATCGGTCATAGCTTAATTCTTGGCCTAAATAAATTTTTGGTTACTTGATCGTTACTCGAAACAAGATGCAAGTTGAGGCAAACATCTGAGACCGTGAGCAGACTAAAGCCCCGCCTTTAACGAAGCCACAATAAACTGGTCCAGCTTGCCATCCAGCACCGCGCCGGTATTGCGCGTCTCAACGCCAGTGCGCAGATCCTTGATCCGCGCATCGTCCAACACATAAGAGCGAATCTGACTGCCCCAACCAATATCGGACTTGGTATCCTCGGTCGCCTGCGCGGCTTCCTGACGCTTGCTCACTTCAAGCTCATAGAGCTTGGCGCGCAGCATCTGCCAACACTTGTCGCGATTTTGGTGCTGCGAACGCTGGCTCTGCGACTGCACCACTATACCACTGGGTTCGTGGGTCAGGCGCACCGCGGAATCGGTCTTGTTAATATGCTGACCACCGGCGCCAGAGGCGCGGTAGGTATCGGTTCGAACATCCGATGGATTAATATCGATTTCAATATTGTCATCAATCTCGGGGGAAACATACACCGCCGAGAACGAGGTGTGGCGGCGATTACCGGAATCGAAGGGCGATTTGCGCACCAGCCGGTGCACGCCAATTTCGGTGCGCAGCCAGCCGTAGGCGTACTCGCCAGTGACCTGCACCGTGGCGCTTTTTATGCCTGCCACTTCACCGGCGGAGCATTCCAGCAGTTCTGTTTTAAAGCCTTTATCATCTGCCCAGCGCAGATACATGCGCAGCAACATCTCGGCCCAGTCCTGAGCTTCGGTGCCACCGGAGCCGGCCTGAATATCCAGATAGGCATTGTTGGGATCCATCTCGCCAGAGAACATACGGCGAAATTCAAGT
This sequence comes from Porticoccaceae bacterium, assembly GCA_023255165.1. Lineage (GTDB taxonomy): Bacteria > Pseudomonadota > Gammaproteobacteria > Pseudomonadales > Porticoccaceae > HTCC2207. The sequence goes on from JALRJD010000288.1 coordinate 3,441, forward strand.
TTGGCTAACTGTGCTTCAAGGGCGGCGATTTCGCTTTCAACATCGGCTACTGTGTCGGCATCGTTCTCTTCCACGGCCATCCCCAGCAGTTCGCGCGCATCGGCAACACCGCTGTCGAGGTCTTCGATGGTTTTCACCACCTCTTCGAGAGAGGCGCGTTCGCGACCTAATTCCTGGGCCCGTTCCGGTTTGTTCCAGACATCCGGCTCACCCAGTTCCAGCTCTACTTCAGCGAGCCGCTCTTTGCGATTAACGTAGTCAAAGATACCCCCTCAACACGTCGGTGCGTGCCTGCAGGTCATCGAGAGCGTTGTAGAGCGGATTAACTTCCATGGAATTGTCTTTTGTGAGCAGCAAATTAGCCGCGCATTTTACATGAGCAGCGATGCCACACCAAGCTAAAACCGTTTGCTGTTAATGGTTGACAGCCCTGTAGCGCAAGGTTGATAGCCCTGTAGCGCAAGGTCAATAGCCCTGGCGCGCAGTTGATTAAGCCGCAACACTAGCGCACCATACTGTGGTTTTTTTCGTAAACCAGTCAGCAACCAGCCGACAACCAGTTGACCGCCAATTGAACTTTATTAAAAGAGCCGGGAGCAAACCGCCATGTTACGTATCAGCCTAGTTATTATCGTCGCCCTTTTGTCCTACCTTTTACTGTGGCCAGTGCCGGTTGAGCCGGTCAGCTGGAATGCGCCGGTCAACGCCGGCTATGTTGGCGACTTTGAGCAGAACAGCCGCCTCGACAAAATTGAGATTATTGAACTCACAGACACACACGGCCCGGAGGGTCTGGCGCTGATCGATGACGAGATCTACACCGCCACCCGCGAGGGCTGGATTGTGCGTTACAACGAGACCACCGGCGAGACCAGCAAGTGGGTCCATACCGGCGGCAGCCCGCTGGGCCTTGCGGTAGACGCCGACAATAATCTGTTGGTTGCCGATGCCTATAAAGGTCTGCTCAGCGTATCGCCGGATGGCGGAATCAGCGTACTCACCGACAGCTATGCCGGAAAGTTAATGGAATATGTGGATGATCTGGACGTCGCTGCCGATGGCAAAATTTATTTTAGCGATGCCTCAACCAAGTTTGGCGCCGCGGCCAATGGCGGCACCTACGCCGCCAGCCTGCTCGACACTCTGGAGCACGGCGGTCACGGCCGCTTGATGGTTTACGACCCCACCGTGCAGAGCACCAGCCTGATTATGGATGGCCTTAACTTTGCCAATGGCGTCGCCATGGCAGCAGACAGCAGCTTTGTGCTGGTCAATGAAACCGGCTCATACCGCATTCACAAATTCTGGCTGCAGGGCGACAAAGCCGGCATGTCGGAAGTGATTATCGATAACCTGCCCGGCTTTCCAGACAATGTTGTGCGTGGTCGCGATGGGCGTTTTTGGGTTGGCCTGGTATCGCCGCGCAGCAAAGCGTTGGATGATCTCTCGGCATCACCTTTTATACGCAAAATTGTGCAGCGTCTGCCCGGCTTTATGCGCCCGCAGGCGCAGGCTTACAGCCATGTGTTTGCCATGACCGGCGATGGCGAGGTTATCACTTCGCTGCAGGATCCCAACGGCATACACCACACCAATACAGGCGCCATGGAGACCGACGACTGGCTCTATATAAGCAGCCTGCACGCGGACAATCTTGCCCGCATCAGCAAAGAGAATGCCGGAATCTGATGAACCTATTTAGCGATCGACTGCAGCACCATTTTTACGATGCTTTTCACAGCGACGATAATCTGCACTGCGCGGTGGTCCTGCCCAGCGGCTTGAATGAGCCGAGGCTGGTCAGCGCTAACCACGCCCTGGCTCGCGAATTAGGCATCGACCCGGCGGAACTAAACGATCCGCAGATGCTGCAAATAATGAGCGGCAATGCCGTGCCAGCGCACCTTAAACCCATCGCTCTGGTCTACTCCGGCCACCAGTTTGGCGTCTGGGCCGGGCAGCTCGGTGATGGTCGCGCCATGACATTGGGCGAGTTGCCGGTGGGCACTGATGGCAGCCTCTGGGATATTCAGCTTAAAGGGGCGGGCACCACGCCCTATTCCCGGTTTGCCGATGGCCGCGCCGTGTTGCGCTCCAGCATCCGTGAATATCTCTGCTCCGAAGCCATGCATGGTCTCGGCATTGCCACCACCAGAGCACTGTGTCTGGTGGACAGCAAAACCCCGGTCTACCGCGAAGAGGTTGAGTCAGGCGCCACTGTCTGCCGGGTCGCCCGCAGCCATATTCGCTTTGGTTCCTTTGAACACTTTCACTATCGCAATCAACCGGAATCGGTTCGCGCACTGGCCGACTATGTGATTCAGCGCCACTTTCCGGAATCGTCGCAGGACGAAGATCGCTATTTAAAATTATTTGAAAATGCGGTGACAAAAACCGCGATGATGATCGCCCACTGGCAGTCGGTGGGTTTCTGCCACGGCGTGATGAACACCGACAATATGTCGATATTGGGTGACACCCTCGACTACGGCCCGTTTGGCTTTCTCGACAGTTACGACCCGGATTTTATCTGCAACCACTCCGATAGCGGCGGCCGTTACTCCTATAAAAATCAGCCCTCCATCGGCCTGTGGAATCTCAATGCACTGGCCACCTCGCTGATGTCACTGCTTGAGTCAGAGCAGTTAATTGCGGTTTTAAAAACCTACGAGCCCACTTTTTTACAGCATTATCGTCAGTTGATGGCGGCCAAAATCGGCTTGCAAACTTTTCAGAGTGGTGACGAACAGTTAATCAATCAGCTGCTCGAATTAATGCAGCAAAGCCAGGTCGACTTCAGCGTGTTTTTTAGAAGCCTGTGCGATTTTTCCGCTGGCAACCAGTCAATCAGAGATCAGT
>JALRJD010000298.1 GCA_023255165.1 Porticoccaceae bacterium
AAATTATGCCCGTTATCAGCGCGGCCTGCGTAAAAATCTCGATGACTGGCTGCCGGAATTACAAAAGCTCGACCCGATTGATCGCGAAGCTGTGGATGGCATCGCCTCGTTTGAGTTCTGGAATCGGCTGCGAGACCATCAGGGTTTAAATACAAAATCCGCCATCGATGTGGTGGTAAAAATGTTAAATAATTTACTTTCATAAAAGCCAAAAAACGCCGACATAAAAAAAGTAAAAACACGAAATCAAAAACGCTAAATCAATTGCGCCGCGCAGTGGCGACAGAGGGGAGAGCATGGAACTACAGGACAAAATTATTGTGATCACCGGTGCCGCCAGTGGAATTGGCAAGGCGCTGGCGATTCGCTTTAAAGCCGAAGGGGCAAAACAGATCGTTGCGGTGGATATCAATATCGATGGTGCTCAGGCAACCGCGGACCTGATCGGCGGTGTGGCAATGAGTGCCGATGTCTCCAAAGAAGACGATATTGTCCGGGTTATCGAAGAGACCGAGGCGCAGATTGGCCCCATCGATCTGTTCTGTTCCAATGCCGGTGTCGGCATGGCCGAAAGCCTCGATTCGTCCAATCGTGAATGGCAGATGAGCTGGGATATCAATGTGATGTCGCACCTTTACGCCGCCCGCCATCTGGTGCCGCGCATGGTGGCTCGGGGTGGCGGCTATTTTCTCAACACCTCATCGGCGGCCGGTCTGCTCAATCAAATTGGTGGCGCCGCCTATGGTGTCACCAAACATGCGGCGGTGGGTTTTGCTGAGTGGTTGGCGATTCATCATCAGCATCAGGGTATCAAGGTGTCGCTGCTATGCCCGCAGGCGGTGCGCACGCCGATGACGGAAAACGATAACGACGCGACCGCGGCAGCGGCGAGCAATGGCATGATTGAGCCGGAAGAACTTGCCGAGTCAGTTGTGGAAGGGCTGCGCAATGAAAGTTTTGTGATTTTGCCGCACCCTGTTGTGCTCGATTATATGCGCAATAAAACCGCCAATTACGATCGCTGGATCGGCGGCATGAATAAATTAATGAGAAAAATAACCGGTTTGATTTAATCGTAAAATGGTTTTTCACCGCGCTAAAAAAATAATTAAAACAGGCTGTTCCCTATGTTGGATATCAAAGAAATTTTTCGTGTTGGCAAAGAGTTTTTAAAACTGGTGCCGGTTCTGGCGGTCAAGCCGCCGACCGATGGCGATGCGGTTTCCATGGCCACGGTGCTTGAAGAGACAGTGGCCAAATTCCCCGATCACAGCATGATTATCTTCGAGGACCGCGAGCTGACCTGGGGCCAGTTCAATGCGCTCACCAACCAGTTTGCGCATGCCTTGATGGCTCGTGGTGTCAAGCGTGGCGACTGCGTGTCGGTGATTATGGAAAACCGCATTGAGATGCTGGCAGCGACCTTTGCCCTGCAAAAAATTGGCGCTATTGCCAGTCTGATCAACTTTGCCCTGACCGGCGCGCAGTTGGCGCACTGTGTGACTATTTCCGAATCGGTCGCCTGTCTGGTGGGTGAAGAGGTCTATGGCAATCTCGATGAGGTGCGCGCTCAGCTCGATTTGCCCGACGAGGCGATTCTCTGGGTTGCCGATCAACGCAGCTCTGCCGTGCCCGCCAATGCCGAGGATATTGTCAGCACACTGGATCAATATGCCGACACCAATCTGCCTGATACCGGAACCATTTTGGCGGGCGCCACGGCGATGTATATTTTTACCTCCGGCACCACCGGCATGCCCAAGGCGGCGAAGATTCCCCACCGGCGCTGGATGGCGGCGGGCCGTGCTTTTGGCCTGGCGGGTTGTCAGGCCAAGGTCAGTGACCGCTTTTATCTCTGTCTGCCGCTGTTTCACGGCACCGGCATTGTCTGTGGTATCGGCAGCTGTTTCTTTACTGGTGCCTCGATCTTTTTACGGCGGCGGTTTTCGGCGTCGGAGTTCTGGTCCGATGTGCAAACCTATCAGTGCACCAACTTTATTTATGTCGGCGAGCTGTGCCGCTATCTGCTGGCGCAGCCGGTCTGCCCGGAAGAGCACAATAATCCTCTGACGCGGGTGTTTGGCAATGGCCTGCGGCCCGATATCTGGGATGAGTTTAAACAGCGCTTTGGCCTTGAGCGGATCTGTGAGTTTTACGGTTCCAGCGAGGGCAATGTGAGCTTTTTTAATGCGCTTAACAAAGACCGCACCATGGGTTTGACCCCGGCAACCATTATGCTGGTGAAATACGATATCGACGCCGATGAAATTATTCGCGACGCCGACGGCAAACTGATCGAAGTAGCCAAAGGCGAGCCCGGTCTGCTGATTGGCGAGATCGACGAGCAGTACAAGTTTGATGGCTACACCAACGACTCTGCCACTGAATCAAAGATACTGCGCGATGTGATTAAGCCCGGTGACGCCTGGTTTAACACCGGCGATTTGATTCGTGAGCAGGATGTTGGCTTTGCCATGGGCAAGGCGCACTACCAGTTTGTCGATCGGGTTGGCGATACTTTTCGCTGGCGCTCGGAGAATGTCTCGACCAACGAGGTGGGCGAAATACTCAATGGTCATGATCAGATTGAAATGGCCAATGTCTACGGCGTCGATGTGCCCGCCACAGAGGGCAAGGCGGGTATGGTGTCGCTGATACTGCGGCCCGGCGAGGTGTTTGATGTGGAGGGTTTTTCTGCGTTTGTAACGGCAAAACTGCCCCATTTTGCACAGCCGGTGTTTGTTCGTGTGCAGCCGGAAGCAGAGACCACCGGCACCTTTAAACTGTTAAAAGGCGAGCTGCGCAAGCAGGCGTTTCATCTCGACCAGGTCAGCGATGACCTCTATGTGTTGCCGCCGCGAGCGAGCCAATATCAGAAGCTTGATGCGCAGTTGTATCAGAGCATTATGGATGGCACCGCCGGTTACTAAGCTGGCTTTTATAACAAGACTTTAAACCTATTATTACAGGAGCCCGGATCATGGCCTTTTCCTCAGATGTTGTTTCTATAGAAAAAAATGGTGCTGTTGCCACCCTGTGGCTGGACCGCGCGGAAAAGTTTAATGCACTGACTCCCGAGGTGTGGAAAAGCATTCCCCTGGCGCTGAATGAGCTGGCCAATGACACAGAGGTGAGAGCGGTGCTGTTTGCCGGTCGCGGTAAGCATTTTTGTGTCGGCATTGATTTGATGGCCGGTGGCCTGGATGCGGCTCATGCTGCCTCTGCGCCTTCTGAGGCGGTGGCTAATCTTAATCAATTGCAATTTACCACTGAGTTTCAGGATGCTGTCTCGTCGCTGGCCAAATGCCCGCTGCCGATTATTGCCGTGGTTCACGGCCACTGCCTGGGCGCCGGAATCGACTTGATTACCGCCTGCGATGTTCGGGTCAGTGCCGCCGATGGCAACTTTAGTGTGCGCGAAACGCGTATTGGGCTGGTGGCTGATGTCGGCACATTGCAGCGATTGCCCAAGGTGATCAGCGCCGGCCATGTTGCCGAACTGGCCTATACCGGCAAGGATATCAATGCCGCCAGAGCGGAGAAGATTGGCTTGGTAAACGATGTCTATGATTCGTTTGAGAGTGCTTACGCCGCGGCACAGGAGATGGCTAATACTATCGCCGGCAACCCGCCGATGGCGGTGCGCGGCACCAAGTTTATTTTGCAGCAGAGTGAAGATCTGACCACTCAGCAGAGCCTGCTGTTAAATGGCCTGTTCACCATGGTTACCAGCCTGAAGTCCAACGATCTGCATGAATCCATGCATGCCTTTGCCGAGAAGCGCGCGCCCAACTATACCGGGAGTTAAGTGCTTGCCCTTAACCTTGAAGCTCTAATTTACGGGCTCTAATTTACGGGCTCAAAATGAAAAAAAACTGCACCCCGGTGATGGCCGGGATGCAGTTTGCGTGGTGAGGAACAGATAGAACGGTTTTTTACATCACCAGATCGCGGGTTCCATTGAGAATGTCCGGATACTTTTCGCCAAGCTTGGCAACGCCGTAGTTAAACCAGTACTCAATCTTCTGCAGCCAACTCATCTCAACCATATCCGGCAAGCTCTGCTGCTTGTTGTCCAAAAACGCGTGCACCGCATCTACATCTTCCGGAGTCAGAGTAGCGTAGAAGCCAGCCATGCCCTTGTGGGCATAGGCGCCGCCGAACACAATGCCGGTAAAGTCGATATGGGTCTGCTCGCTCATATAGCGTAGATCCGGCAGCACATAGTTCGATTTGGCGCTGAGACCATGGCAGGTGCCACAGTTGCGGCCATAGATTACTTCACCGTGCTTGATCACCTCGGGATCGGTGTTGGCTTCGTGGCCCAGCGCCAGAATCACCGGAATATCTGTATCCGGCTGCGGCTGAGTCATATTGAAGTCGCCTTTCTTGAACACCAGCAATTTATTCTGGTTAACCCGGTTGCTGCGCTTAACCTCATCGCTGCCCGCAAGCATCAATGCGCCGCCGCTGCCCTGAGCCACGGCAACATACTGCTCGCCGTCGAGCTCATAGCTGATCGGCCCGGCCAGCACGCCGCTATCCGACTGATATTTCCACAGCAGATCGCCATTTTCGGCGTTATAAGCGGCAAAGGCGCCATCCGAGGTACCCTGAAACACCAGATCGCCAGCAGTGCTGAGAATGCCACCATTAGAGGGGTTGGGATGACGAACCTGCCAAGCGCGCTGTTGCTTGACCGGGTCGTAGGCTACCAGCTCGCCATAGACCAGCGCGTCAACGGAGGCCTTGCCTGCTACCCAGCTTTTCGGGTCGCGGGCTTCGTTGAGATCGATGCCGGTGTTCCAGCGATCGAGTTGATAGGTTACCGCGTCGAGACCTTTAAAGTAGGTTGGTACATTTTGCACCGGAATATACATCAGGCCGGTTTTAGTACTGAACGACATCGGTTGCCAGTTGTGTGCGCCGAACGGGGCGGGCCAGATATAGCTGCCACCATTGGCTTGATAGTCGGCGTATTTGGTTTCAACCGGGCGGCCGGTTTGCATATCGATATGGCTGGCCCAGGTCGCCTTGGCGAATTTTTCAGCCGACAGCAGTTCACCGTTGGTGCGATCGAGAACATAAAAGAAGCCATTTTTCGGCGCTTGCATAATCACTTTGCGGGCTTCGCCATTCAGCTCTAACTCCGCCAATACCAGCTGCTGTGTCGCGGTGTAATCCCAGTTATCCCGAGGGGTTACCTGATAGTGCCAGACATACTCGCCAGAGTCGGGCTTCAGCGCAACGATGGAACTCAAATAGAGATTGTCGCCGCCACCGGGGCTGCGCAAATTGCGATTCCAGGGCGAACCATTGCCAGTACCGATATAGAGCAGATCGAGCTCCGGATCATAAACCAGCGAATCCCAGGCTGTGCCGCCACCGCCACCGCCGTCGGCATACCAGCCATCACCACTCCAGGTCTCCAGCGCCGCTTCAAGGGCAGGGCTCTCCTGGGGCTTGTTGCGGTCGCCGGGCACAGTGTAGAAGCGCCACTTTTGGTCGCCGCTGACAGCGTCATAGGCGGTGACAAAACCGCGGGCACCCAGTTCGGCGCCGCCATTGCCAATCACCACCATACCTTTCACCACACGGGGTGCACCGGTAATACTGTAGTTGGCGTCAACCGGGGTAGTTTGCACTGACCAGTTCTGCTTGCCGGTCGCCGCATCGAGGGCGATCAGACGGCCATCCAGCGCGCCGAGAAACACCTGCAGAGGCGCATTTTCGTCAGCCTGCCAGATTGCCACGCCGCGGTTAACCGGGCCGCAACAGGCTTTGATCAGATGGGATTTGGGCACCTCGGCATCAAAGTGCCAGAGTTGCTCGCCGCTGCGTGCATCGAGGGCATAGACATGGCTCCAGCCGGTGCTGACATAGATCACGCCGTTGTGCACCAGAGGCGTGGCCTCCATACCGCGGGCTGTCTCAAACTTAAATGACCAGGCCAGATCCAGTTCGGCGACATTGTCGCGATTAACCTTGTCCAGCGGACTAAAACGCTGTTCCTGATAGTCGCGGCCATAACTGAGCCATTCTGTGCCTGGGTCTGTAATTGACTGCTGATTAACAGTGGTTGGTTTTGGATCAGATGGCGCGTCACCCTGTGCAAAACCAAGGCTCGCAATGCCGAGCGCGATGGCAGTCGTGAGGGTGGAAAGAGTGCGTAGCAGCATAATATGTTCCCCTTTACGAGTTGGCTGGCGAGGTTGCCGCGCTCGTTTAATTTTTTTTGTTCTACTATTTCAAAACCACGATGAAGTATCCGGTGGGCGAGGTGCGCTGTAAATACCAACCGGTGACTGTTTAGTCCTGTTGCTCTTAATCCTGTTGCTCTTAATCCTATTGCTCTTAAATCCTGTCGCTCTTAAATCCTGTTGCTACTACATCTCAAGACGGTGATGAATAATCTTGTCTGAGTTGGCCGGCAGCGAAACACTGCTGCCATCTTCGCCAATGGTAAAGCGCGGAAACACCTGCTCGACGCCCTCACTCCAGATTGCCTCCATGCCGGGTGCAATCAGCGGCGGCACAATATGGTAGTAAAGCAGATGACCAACCTCGGCATCCCGCGCGGTTTCGGCGGCTTCAACCGGGGTGGCGTGGTAGTCGAGAATATCGTCAAAGATCTTTTTTCGCAGCGGATTATTGGCCCGGTCTGCGGCGTCGGCCATCAGTCCAACCAGCTTTGCAGAGAGTGCCTCGTGAACCAGCAGATCGATGCCGGCGGCGTGCTTCTCAATAGCTGGCGACTTAATAGTGTCTCCGGAGATCAGCGCGGTGCGATCCTTGTAGCTGAATTTATAGGCCACCGCGGGGCTCACGGGCGAGTGGTCGACATTGATCATTTCAATTTTCAGCGGACCTTTTTCATACACGGTTAAGGCATCGCCGGTCTCCGGAAGCGCAAAGCTGACCGCGGTCATGCCGCTGCCGCCGAGGGGCGCAATCGCATCGCCATGGTGGTCATTGCGGTGTTTGGCATCCTGGCTGTAGGCCCGATTAAAACCCTCGACCACCTCGGCAACACCCTCCGGGCCATAGACTGGCAGCGGGCTGCTGTTATTGGTCGTGACCCAGCGTAACAGGGCCATTTCACCGAGGCCATCAATATGATCGGAGTGGAAATGGGTCAGCAGCAGCGCGTCGATGGAGCCCTGCACAAAACCCATGCGCCCGAGATTGCGTGCACCATTGGTACCCGCATCAACCACAAATAGCTGTTGCCCGGCAACCACCGCAACGCAGGCGCCGGAGCGATTGCTGCTCGGCATGGGTCCGCCAGCGCCGCAAAGGACGATATGCAGACCATCGTCGAGCTCCTCGAGCAGGTTTTTCGACATCGCCTTGTCCAGCGCAGTGGGCATCAGCTTAAGTATTAGCGGACCGCGTTGGGTGAATACAAGCAAGGCCAGGGCCAGCACAGCAACAACAGCTATAGAGAATTTTTTCATGGTTTTTTTATCCCCCCCTAATAAGACCAATGGCCACATGAATAGTCAGGCGAATGGCCGACAATTGACGCAAAACAGTGGCATATGTCAGTATATGTGTCAATAGTTTCGCCGTCCCGCGGCATTGGTTGCCAGGCGCTGTATCAGGGCCACGAGACGTTGTAACTCGGCTCACTAACAAAGCGGCCTATCCTGACTATTAATGACTGGCTATTTTAGGCTTTAATGGCCACATAAAAATAATAAACAGAGTAGCTCAGCTATGGCATTCTCGTTGAAGTCTGTTCCGATCAAACCGCTTTTTGTCAAACTGATTACCAGTAACTGGTTGCGTGATCGCCGCCGGCGTCGCGCCGAAAAGCGTCGTCGGGCAGCGCATCAGCCCCATCTGATCAGTGTCTATCTGCGGCTTAATGATCCCCACAGCTATCTTTTGTTGCAGGTGTTGGAGCAGTTTGCCGCGCGCTATCCGGTTGAGTTTGATTTTCGTACGGTGCTGCATCTGCAGCCGGATATGTACCCGGCCCCGACTATGTGGGAGCAACAGGCCTTTGCCGACTGTGCCCACCTCGCCAGTCTCTATAACCTGGAGTTTCCCGCACAGTCGCCGGCTGCGAATATTCCCGATATAAATGCCCGGCTAACCGCGCAGTTACTGCACTGGGAACTGCAGCCCGGCTATCTGCAAAATGCCCTGCAACTGTTTCACGCCTATTGGCAGGAGCGGGATGCCGATCTGGACAAGATTGTCGACCGCAATATCTGCGACAATCGGGAGTGCTACAACCACCACCTTGAAGCTAATCAGCAGCAGCTTGCACAGCGCGGCCATTACCTGACCGGCATGTTGCACTACGGTGGTGAATGGTACTGGGGGCTCAACCGGCTGGAACATCTTGAGCAGCGCTTTAACGAGATGGGATTGGCCGCCAGCAACCAGCCTGAGATTATTTTTAATCTGGGTCACAAGCATTTCTGCCAGGGCGCGGCGGCGGTCAGTTCGGCAAATAGGCATGAAACCGAGAGAGGCGAACAGCCGATTACGATGTATTGGTCGATTCGCAGCCCGTATTCCTATTTGGCTCTGGTGCGCGCGCGGCAGTTAGCGGCGCATTACGCTGTGCCACTGGAGGTCAAACCGGTGCTGCCGATGGTGATGCGGCGTATGCAGGTGCCCAAGACCAAGGGCTTTTATATTCTCGCCGACGCCAAGCGCGAGGCCGATAAATACGGTATTGATTTCGGCTATGCCGCCGACCCGCTGGGTGCTGGTGTCGAGCGCTGCTATGCGCTCTTTGATTACGCACAGTCCTGCGGTCTGGGGCTGAGCTTTTTGCAGAGCTATGCCAGTGGTGTCTGGGCTGAGGGCATCGCCTCCGAGACCGATAACGGTTTGCAAAAGCTGGTCGAGCGAGCCGGCATGGATTGGCGCCAGGCGCGATCTCTGTTGAATGATGATTCATGGCGAATCTGGGCCCAGGATAATCTCGCTGAGCTCTATGGCCATGGTCTCTGGGGTGTGCCCAGTTTGGTTTATGGCGAGACCAAGGTCTTTGGTCAGGATCGGCTTGATCGGATTGAACAGGCGATTGTTCTCAAGCGAGCCGCCAGCTAACCCAGCATCCACTTATACCGGCACTGATTTATACCGGTATCAACGTGTAAAAATTCACTATCAAAGCTAACCAAAAAAATCGGAAACCCCTATGACTTTTTGCAACCGCATCACTGAACTGACCGGCACAGCTTACCCCATTATCCAGGCCCCGATGGGCTGGATTGCACGCTCACAACTGGCCGCCGCGGTCAGCAATGCCGGTGGACTCGGGGTAATCGAAACCTCATCCGGTGAGTTGGACAATATCAAACGCGAGGTGGCGCTGATGCGCGAGCTGACCGATAAGCCCTTTGGGATGAATGTGGCACTCTCTTATGTGCGCGGCAGCAATATTATTGATTTTGTAATTGAGCAGGGCATTAAATTTGTCACCACCTCCTCGGGCAGCCCGGCAGTCTGCACCAGAGATTTTCAGGATGCCGGCATCACCGTGTTTCATGTGGTGCCGACTCTGGATATGGCCTTAAAGGCGCTGGATGCGGGAGTCGATGGTCTGGTGGTGGAGGGCGGCGAGGGCGGTGGCTTTAAAAATCCCAGCCCGGTCTCAAGCATGGTGTTGCTGCCATTGATTCGCTCGCGCTGCGATGTGCCGATTATTGCCGCCGGAGGGATCTCCGACGGCGCCTCGATGGCCGCCGCCTTTGCCCTTGGCGCCGAAGGGGTGCAGATGGGCACACGGATGCTAAGTTGCGCCGAATCGCCGGTGCACAATAACTGGAAACAGGCGATTGTCGCGGCCAGTGAAACCGACACGGTATTTTTAAATCAGCAGGGTCGCCCGGCGCTGCGCGCGCTGAAAACCGAGCTTACCGCCGGCCTTGAGCCGCTGGGGCAGTTTAATGTGATGGAGCATATGGCCAACCTTGGCGCGCTCTATTTTGGTGGCGAGATGGAAGCGGCAATTCCGCTATCGGGGCAGGTAGTTGGTCGCATCGAAAATGTGCTCAGCGCCGCCGATATTATCGAGCAGACCATGGCCGGATTTAACGCTTCGGTTAAAAATCTTTATCAGCAATACGCTCAGTAGCCCGCCGAGGCGTTATACTGCGCGCCTTTTACAGCGGAACAAAAGCAATGGCCGATTACGATGTTTTTAATGGTGATGCCGACGGTATCTGCGCCCTGTTGCAACTGCGTTTTGCCGAGCCACGAGACGCGCAACTGATCACCGGGGTGAAACGGGAAATCGACCTGCTTAAACGCGTTGATGCGCGCGCCGGAGACCGCATTACCGTGCTTGATGTGTCGCTGGATAAAAACCGTGATGCGCTGCAGCGCGCCCTCGATGCCGGTGCTGAAGTGTTCTACGTCGATCACCATTTTGCCGGCGCGGTTCCCGCCTCATCGGCGTTGAAATCAATGATCAATGAAGCCGCCGATGTCTGCACCTCGTTGTTGATTAACCATTATTTGCGCGGCGCCTATCGGGAATGGGCGGTGGTCGGAACCTTTGGCGATAATCTCAAAAAGAGCGCCGAGGGTTTGGCGAAAAATCTTCACCTGAGTGGTGAGCAGCTCAATCTGCTGGAAAATCTCGGTATCTATATCAACTACAACGGCTACGGTTCCGATATTGCCGAGTTGCACTTTGCGCCGGATGAACTCTACAGGTTGTTGAGCCAATACCAGAGTCCGTTTGATTTTGTCAGCGATAATGCACAGCAGTTTCAAAAGCTCGAGCAGGGCTACCACCAGGATCTCGAAGCCGCGCAGTCAACTGTGCCGCTCTCGGAGAGTGGTTCAGCCGCAGCATTTGTGTTGCCTGATGAGCCCTGGGCGCGCCGGGTTAGCGGCGTCTACAGCAATGAATTGGCCAATAACCACCCGCATCGCGCCCATGCGGTGCTGACGGTCAAGCCCAATGGCAATTATCTGGTCAGCGTGCGTGCGCCGCTCAATAACAAGCAGGGCGCAGCCGCGCTCTGTATGCAGTTTCCCACTGGCGGTGGTCGCGAAGCCGCAGCCGGTATCAATGACTTGCCCGTGGATTTACTGGCCAAGTTTCTCGATCAGTTTAAACAGGCATTTAACCGTTAAGTTAACTGATAAGTTAACGACTACCAATTTACTAGCAGGGAGAAAAACCGTGTCCAGTGTTCGTCCATTTTCTATTTTAGGTATCCAACAGATCGCCGTCGGTGGCGCCAGTAAAGACAAGCTGCGAGGCTTTTGGGTTGATCTGCTGGGGTTGGAATATCGCGATACCTTTGTCAGCGAATCCGAGAATGTCGATGAAGATATCTGTCAGATGGGCACTGGCCCGTTTGCCGTGGAAGTGGATCTGATGCAGCCGCTCGACATCGACAAGCGTCCGCGTGTAGACAAACCCGCGCTCAACCATGTTGGCCTCTGGGTCGATAATCTCGCCGCCGCGGTAGCCTGGCTCAGCGAGCAGGGGCTGCGCTTTACGCCGGGCGGAATCCGCAAAGGCGCTGCCGGACACGATGTCTGTTTTATTCACCCGGTTGCCAACGATGAATTTCCGCTCTCCGCCGAAGGTGTGCTGGTGGAACTGGTGCAGGCGCCGCAAGCGGTAATCGAAGCCTATAAGGTTTTGGCCGAAGCTTGAGTTTAAGATTTAAGTTCAAGCTAAAGATTTAGGTTTAAGTCTGGTCGGCCAGTGAGCTGTAATCCGTCAGCTCCTGCGCCACCACATGCACCACATTGCCATCGGTCTCCACCACACCCTTAACCAACAGCAGGCGCGCTTTTAGCAGCGCCTCACGGCAGCGCGCCTGCACCGAGGTCCAGACAACAATATTGCTGTTGCCGGTCTCATCTTCAAGTGTCAGAAAGATTACCCCCGAGGCGGTTCCCGGACGCTGACGGCCGGTGACCAGACCGGCGATGCGCACAAAGCGCCGATTGCCCATCGTGGCCAGATCAATGCTTCGTTTACAGCGCTGCAGGGTCGGCGACTGTTCGCGCATAATCGCCATTGGGTGACGTCCCAGAGTTAAACCCATACTGTTGTAATCGGCATTCAGCTCTTCCACTTCGCTTGGCTTTGGCACAGTTGCGGGCATTTTCGAAACCGCCGGCTGCGACGCCAACAGCGGCCGATACTCCTCAACCGCCAATGCATCCCAGTGCGCCTGCCGGCGGTTGGCGCTCAATCCACGCAGGGCACCGGCACTGCTCAGCAAGGCCAGGTGTGTCTGTGATAAACCCGCAGTTCTGGTCAACTGGGTCAGGTCGGTAAAGGGTTGTTGTGCCCGCGCCGCAACAATCTGTTGCGCGGCACGCTGGGAAAAGCCCTTGATCAGGCACATGCCCAGACGTATCGCCGGCTCGTGGTTGTTATTGCTGCCATCATGGTCGGTTTCCAGACTGTGCTCCCAATAGCTGTGACAGATATCGATCGGGCGCACCTCAATCTGATGTCGCCGGGCATCCTGTATCAGTTGCGAAGGGGAGTAGAAACCCATTGGCTGGCTGTTGAGCAGAGCGCAGCAGAAGGCCGCCGGATGATGGCATTTCAGCCAGGCCGAGACATAGGCCAGTAGCGCAAAGCTGGCGGAGTGGGACTCGGGAAAACCGTACACGCCAAAACCCTGAATCTGTTTAAACAGGCGCTGGGCAAAATCCAGTGAATAGCCCCGCGCCAACATGCCGTCGATCAGTTTTTGTTGAAACTGCAGCAGCGAGCTGTCTCTGCCTGGGCTCGACTTGCCCCAACTGGCCATCGCCCGGCGCAACTGGTCGGCCTGACCGCCGCTAAAACCACCGGCGACCATAGCCAGGCGAATTACCTGTTCCTGAAACACCGGTATGCCAAGGGTGCGTTCGAGTACCGACTTGATCTCCGGGCTCGGGTAATCGACGTGCTCAAGACCCTGACGGCGGCGCAAATAGGGGTGCACCATGCCGCCCTGAATCGGGCCTGGGCGAACAATCGCAATCTCGATCACCAGGTCGTAAAAACAGCGCGGTTTTAAACGCGGTAGCATCGCCATCTGCGCCCGCGACTCAATCTGAAACACACCAACACTGTCGGCTGCGCAGAGCATATCGTAGGTGGCGCGGTCATCCTTCGGAATCGACTGCATGGACAAATCAATCTGCTGATGCCGGCTAATCAAATCAAAACAGCGATGTATGGCGCTGAGCATACCGAGGGCGAGAATATCGATTTTAAGCAGCCCCAGCGCTTCGATGTCGTATTTATCCCACTGAATTACCGTGCGCTCGGCCATGCTCGCATTTTCCACTGGCACCAAGGTGCTGACCGGACTTTTAGTGATAATAAAGCCACCCACATGTTGCGACAGGTGGCGGGGAAAACCGAGAATCTCACCCAGCAGTTTAAAAAAACAGTCGGCCAGCTGCCCCTGATGATCACCACTTTGGCTGCCACCGATTTGCTGCTGAAACAGCGCCTCGAGATCAGTCTTGCGGTCCCACCACGACATCGACTGGCTGAGCTGTTCGATAAACAGCGTATCCAGCCCCAGCGCTTTGCCGACATCACGCACCGCACTGCGCGGTCGATAGGTAATCACCGTTGCCGCCAGTGCCGCGCGCTCGCGACTGTATTTTTTATAAATGTATTGAATCACCTCCTCGCGGCGCTGATGCTCAAAGTCGACATCGATATCCGGCGGCTCGTTGCGCTCGCGGGAGATAAAACGTTCAAACAGCAGCGACACCTGATCCGGCGACACCTCGGTGATAAACAGGCAGTAACAGACCACCGAATTGGCCGCCGAACCGCGACCCTGACAGAGAATATTGCGGCTGCGGGCAAAGGCGACCAGGTCATGCACGGTTAAAAAATAACTTTCATAATGAAGCTCACCAATCACCTGCAATTCATAATCAATCTGTTTGCGAACCGCCGCACTGGCGCCCTGGGGCCAGCGCTTGCCAACTCCCTCATCAACCAGCGCGCGCAACTGTTGGGCAGCCGTGAGATGCTCGGGCACGACCTCTGAAGGGTATTCGTAGCGTAATTCCTCCAGTGAAAAGTGACAGCGTGCGGCAATCTTGAGCGTCTCCTGAAGCAGGGCGGGGGGATAGAGTTTTGCCAGCTGCTGCAGTGTGCGCAGATGGCGCTCGCCATTGGCAAAGCGTCGCTCGCCCAGCTCCATCACTGAGCAGTTATGCCGGATTGCCGTCAGGGTATCTTGCAGCGGCTGGCGTTGGCGGCTGTGCATATGCACATCACCGCAGGCGACCATCGGCAGTTGCCATAGAGCGGCGAGATTGCGGTAGTAATAATAATCAGCTGCATCAGTGCCGCTGAGCAGATGGCTGACACCAATCCAGAGACGCTGCTTGAACCACAGGCTGAGCTGTTCGCCGCGCCGGTGGTCGTCAGCCAGTTGTTGCGATGGCCGCCAGATCAATAGCGCATTGCGCAGGTTGCTTTGCAGATCTTTCCACTCAAGCCGGTATTCGCCTTTTTCACTGCGGCGACGCGCGAGGGTGATCAATGCGGAGAGTTCGGAGTAGGCCTGACGGTTGGGTGCCAGTGCGATCAGGCGGTGACCGTCGAGTTGAAATTCACTGCCGATAATCAGTTGTAAGTCGTGCTCGATGGCTGCGACATGGGCTTTTACAACGCCGGCGAGGGAGCATTCATCGGTGATGGCCAATGCTTTGTAGTTGAGCTGACTGGCCTGTTGCACCAGTTCGTGGGGATGAGAGGCTCCGCGAAGAAAGCTGAAGTTGCTGATGCAGTGAAGTTCGGCGTAAGACATGTCGACAACAAATACTGTATTAATAAACAGTATAAGAGTTTTATTGAGATTGTAAATAACGAAACAATAAACACTCTTGCAGAACAGGCCGAAACTAATTCAGCAAGTCCTAATGGGCCTTGCTGCATGGAGCTGTTAGAGACTAATTAGCCAGTTTCTGACTTGGGTTTGACCAAGCGCCCAAACAGAATACCAATCTCAAACAACAGCCACATAGGAATGGCGAGAAGCGTTTGCGAGAGAACATCCGGTGGTGTCAGCAGCATGCCAAAAACAAAGCAGAGCACAAAAACATAGGGACGTTTTTTGACCAGATTGTCAGGGTCAACCGCACCCATCCAGGAAAGGATAACCACGGCGATAGGAATCTCAAAACTGACACCAAAAGCAAAAAACAGCTTCAGCACAAAATCCAGATAACTGCGGATATCGGTCATGATCGCGACCCCTTCAGGGCCGACGCTGGTAAAAAACATAAATACCAGCGGGAACACGACGTAGTAGGCAAATGCCATACCCGCATAAAACAGCAGCACGCTGGAGCAAAACAGCGGCACCACAATTTTCTTTTCGCGTTTGTACAGTCCCGGTGCGACAAAGGCCCAGATCTGATAGAGCACGTAGGGCATGGCGGCAAACAGCGACAGCACCAGAGTCAGCTTGAACGGAGTGAGGAACGGCGAGGCGACATCGGTGGCGATCATCGATGATGATTCAGGCAGGTACTGCCGCAGCGGTTCGGAGACGTACAGGTAGAGTTCGTTGCTAAAGGAAAACAATCCGACAAAAACCACGGCCACGGAGGCTATGGCGCGGAGCATGCGGTCTCTGAATTCAATCAGGTGCGCCATAAAGGGTTGGCTGTCGAGGTTTTCTTCACTCATCGGCTGGGTTTTTCGCTGCGGTTGGTTTGCTGTCATTCTGGCTGTTATCAGATGAGCGATTAGTTGCTGAGTCGGTTACCAGGGGTTTCATTATATCGTCGGCGACGTCTTTTATTGGGTTGTTGTTAAGTGTCTGCTGGAGGTTGTCTTTGGTTTCACCCAGCTGACGCATAATTTGTTCGTTATGAAGCTGTTGGCGAATTTCATCCATTCCAACTTCCTGTTCGAAGTCGCGGCGGGCGCTGGCGAGCATTTGCTTGAGGCGACCGATCCACAGGCTGATGGTGCGCACGGTTTGTGGCAGGCGCTCGGGTCCCATCACGATCAGGGTGATGATGGCGATTACCAGTAGTTCTGAGAAACCGATATCAAACATTTTCTTGGTGGGTACCTTTTTTTACTATTTTATTCTGTCATTCCGAGGGAGCTTTTTTATCTCGTCATTCCGAGGAAGCGAAGCGACCCGAAGGAATCCACTAAACCTCTTTATGTCACCCTGAGCGTAGCCGAAGGGTCTCGTGAGCTTTGTGCTCAAGAGCCCAGCATCTGCAGACCCTTGTTCGCGGTTCCACTGCATTTTGCCGTAATAAAGCCTAA
>JALRJD010000006.1 GCA_023255165.1 Porticoccaceae bacterium
TGATGATTGCCATCTCGACCCTGGCCGGCGGTATTGCCCGCTTTGAATTTTTCCCGGATGTGCCCGGTGATGGCATTCACTCGGTTATCACCATGCAGGATGGCAGCTCCACCGAAAGCTTCAGGGAGGCGCTGCTGGCCAATGAAGAAGCTATTTATGCGGTCGATCGCGATTACCAGGCAGCCAACCCCGGCGAGCCCAGCCTGTTGGCGCATACTTTTTTCTGGTCCGAATCCGATGTCTCGGCCAATTTCCGTGTTCAGTTGATACCGGGCCAGGATCGAGCGCTCACAGCAGTGCAGATCGAACAGCTTTGGCGCGACAAAGTCGGCAGCCTGCCCAATGTGCGCAAACAGGATTACTACTCCAGCACCAGTGCCGGGGGCGGTGCCAAAATCAGTTTGTCGCTCTACGGCCCGGACCCGCAAGAACTCACCGAAGCCAGTGTCGCTCTGCAAAACAAGTTGGGTGAATACGATGGCGTGTTTGATATCTACAATTCCCAGGGTGTCGGCGGCCGCGAAATTCTGATCAGCCTCAAGCCCTATGCCAGTCAGTTGGGTATCTCGCTCGCCGATGTCGCGAGTCAGGTACGCCAGGCTTTTTATGGCGAAGAGGTGCAGCGACTGCAGCGCGGACCACACAGTCTCAAGGTGATGGTGCGCTATCCGCGGGAAGAGCGCAGCTCGATTGCCACACTGGAAGATATGCATATTCGCACCGCCAGTGGTCAGGCGGTGGCGATCAGTGAAGTTGCCGAGATACGTCTGGGCCTGGGTCTGGCGAAAAT
Source organism: Porticoccaceae bacterium (assembly GCA_023255165.1). Classification (GTDB taxonomy): domain Bacteria; phylum Pseudomonadota; class Gammaproteobacteria; order Pseudomonadales; family Porticoccaceae; genus HTCC2207. The sequence continues at coordinate 791 of JALRJD010000006.1, forward strand.
AGATCGCACCGACCGCAAGCGCGCGGTGGTGATCACTGCCGACGCCGACCCGTCCAAAGTACAGAGCAATACGGTGATTGCCGATATCCGTGAAAATTACATTCCGCAACTGCTCAAGGATTATCCGAGTGTTGAGTTTGGTGTCTCCGGATCCAGTCAGGATGAGTCAGAGCTGATCGGGCGTCTGATGGTGGCGCTGGTTGCATCACTGTTTTTGATTTACGGGCTGCTCGCTGTACCGCTGCGCTCTTATGTGCAGCCGCTGGTGATTATGTCGGTGATTCCGTTCGGTTTTATCGGCGCGGTGATTGGACATATTCTGTTTGATATGGCGATCAGCTCGCTGTCGATTGCCGGCCTTATTGCGCTCTCTGGTGTGGTGGTTAACGACAGTCTGATCCTGGTGGAGTTTGCCAACCGCGCGCTGGAAACTGAAGATTCAGAGGAGAATGCGCTGTTGGCAGCGGGCAAGCGACGCTTCCGCGCCATTTTGCTAACCACTTTAACGACCTTTGTCGGATTGTTACCGATGCTGTTTGAAACCAGTATGCAGGCGCAATTTGTGATTCCCATGGCACTGTCGCTGAGCTTTGGCATTTTGACCGCCACCGCGATCACGCTGATCTTAATTCCCTGTCTCTACCTGATTGTGCATGACTTTAAACCGGCAATTCAGACAGCAAAAGCAGCAGTGGGCATAGAGCCGGTTGCACCCCGGCCTTAAAGGTTATAGCAGCGGCAGCAGGGACTCGGCGACGAGCTTCAGGCCCACCAGGCCGAGAACCAGATACGAGAGCCAATAGAAAAACTCTTCGTTGACCCGGTAGTGCAGAAAGACACCGAGCCTGACGCCGATAGGCGCCAGGGGCAGCAGCACCAGAGAGGTCATCAGGTGCTCGCTGCTAAGTTGGCCGAGCCAGGCATAGGGGATTAATTTGACCCCGTTGATGATGGTGAAAAACACCACCGATGTGCCCACCATCACGCTTTTATCCAGCCTCAGCGGCAACAGGTAGATTGACAGCGGCGGCCCGCCGGCATGGGCGACAAAACTGGTAAAGCCGCTGACACAACCCCACAGGCGACCCTTGGTCGAAGAGGGAATGGGTCGCTTTAACGGGTCGTCTTTATGCCAGCGTTTGTAAAAATATTGCCCGACAATATACAGCGACAGCACGCCGATAATCAGCCGGATAAACTGCCCGCTCATCAGATGAAAACTCAGCGTTCCGATAACAATGCCAACCACGGCGCCGGGAACCAGCGTCATTAAAATGGTTTTATTGCAGTATTTTCGATAGGTGGCGAGACTGACAAAATCCATGCAGACCAGAATCGGCAGCATAATCGCCGCCGCCACCCGGGGGTCGATATAAAGCGTTAACAGCGGCACCGCCAGCGTGCCAAGGCCGCCGGCAAAGCCGCCTTTCGACATGCCAGTGAGCAGCACAACCAGTGCAGCCAACAGGTAAAAAGAGGGTTCGAAAACGATCATCGATGAAAACATGGCGCGGACTCTACGCGAAAAAACTGTTGTTCGCCATGCAAAACAAATTGAGCTATAACAGTAGCCAGTCGTCTTAACGAAAAGCCTATGAGTAGAAAACCAATGACCGATCAAGCAGCCCTGTACGCCCAACACCTGACTGAAAAGATTCGCCGATTTCAGACGATTCTCGCCGCCACCGGATTTGACGAAATGGTGATTGCGGCAGGTGATGCCAAAATGCAGTTTGCCGACGACTCGGCCTATCCATTTATTCCCAACCCCTACTTTCGCGAGTGGGTGCCGCTGGGCAAGCGCACCGGCTCTTATCTACAGATTTCCGCTGGCTCGGATACCCCGCGACTGTTTCTGCTCTGTGTCGAAGATATCTGGCACACCGCGCCCCAGAGTCTGCCGCCCGGATTTGAGCAAGGGCTGGAAATCGTTGAATACGCCAGCACCGGCGACCTGAAAAAACAGCTCGGCAAGCGTGAAGCCGGCACCGCCCTTATCAGCGAAGTGAACAGTCTCGGCGTTGCCGTCGAGTGCTGGAACCCGAAAGCCGTGACCGACCAGATCGACTATCAGCGCCCGGCCAAAACAGCCTACGAGCAAGAGTGCGTGCGCGAAGCCAACCGCCAGGCAGTGCCGGCGCACCGAGCGGCCCACGCAGCCTTTATGGATGGTGCCTCGGAACTGGAAATCGCCGCCGCCTATCTGCGTGCCTGCAACAGCAGTGAAAATGAAATGCCCTACGGCATTATTGCCGGGGTTAATGAACACGCCGCGGTGTTGCATCACCACAATCTGGATAAACAGCCGCGACCACCGCGCAGCTTTCTCATTGATGCCGGCGTTGCAGTGCACGGCTACGCCTCGGATATTACCCGCACCTATGCCTATGATTCGGGCTCTGATTTTGCCGCGATGATTACAGCTATGGATACCCGGCAACAGCAACTGGCCGCCGGGGGTGGCATCGGTAAAAGCCCGGTCGATCTGCATGTGCTGTCACATCACATGGCGGCGGAAGTGTTGCGCGAATTTGATCTGATCAGCGTCTCGGCGGAAGAGGCCTTTGCCAGCGATATTACCGCGACCTTTTATCCCCATGGTCTCGGCCACCAGCTCGGTTGCAATGTGCACGATAAGGGCGGCAACCTCGCCAATGCCCGGGGTGACCTGTTTCCGCCGCCGGAAAAATACCCCAAGCTGCGCGGCGCCGCGCCAATGGTTGCCAACCAGATTCACACCGTTGAGCCCGGCCTCTATTTTATTCCGGCGCTGCTCGACAAGCTGCGCCAAAGCGAGCACGCCAGCAAGATTAACTGGGCCCGTGTAGACAACTTTATTCCCTACGGCGGCATTCGTATCGAAGACAATATTGTTGTCCACGCAGATGGGTCACTGGAAAACCTTACCCGCAATGCGTTTCGGGAGATTCAGTAGCTGGCGCTAATAGCAAACCGGCTATAACACCTCAAACGTCAGTCCCGCATGCTTGCCCAATCGCTGCAGCAGCGCATCACCCATTGCCACTGAAGGTGTGAGAAAGCCACCGGGGCACTGCTCTTTGCGGATATCCAGCGCCAGGCAGAGACCGGCCTGGGCAAGCATCTTTGCTGTTGAGCCATAGCCGGGATCGCGATCACCGGTCACTTTGACCAGCAGCTTGTTGCCCTGGTCATCACGGCCATGGACGCGCACATCGAAGTAACCGTTGAGCTGTGCTTCCGGGCTTGGGCCTTCGCCGGGGGCGGGCAGAACAAATTTCGCCAGCAGCGCACGGGTTGGGTTGAAATAGAGGCAGACAGCCAGCAGACCAAAACCGACGGTGGATAATATGGCGGCGAGTCGGCCTTTTAACCCTTTGCCTGTGAGCATGCCTTCGGTGTAAGAGAAGTCGCGGCCATAGGCCATGCCGAGTAGTGCGTTGGAGTGCAGCACCACCCGAGAGTTGATGGCTTCCATCACAAACGGCGCAATCCAACAGTCGAAGTCTGGGTCAAACTGTGGGCCAGAGACACTCAGCCCGCGGTTGAGATATTGATGGTTGCTGCCACAAAGCAAGTAGGGGTTGCCCATCTGTTTGCGCAGTGCCGGATCGGCTTTGGCGGCTTTAAGGGCTTCGATCATGCTGGCGATGGTGCCGCCGGATGCGCCGCCTTTCATGGCTTTAACCCGCAGTTTGGCATGGGGCATGGGGTGGCCAAATTGACTCTGCGCTTGCTTTTGCATGGCAAATACACCCATATCGGACGGGATTGAATCAAAACCACAGCAGTTGACGATGCGCGCGCCGCTGGCCTCGGCGGCCCGCTGATATTTGTCCTGCATCTGTTTGATCCAGTGCGCTTCGCCGGTGAGGTCGGCGTAGTCGGTGCCGCTCTCGGCACAGCAGGCAACCAGCTGTTCTCCGTAAAGTGCGTAGGGGCCAACGGTGGAGAGAATCACGCGGGCCTGACTGCAGAGCATTTGCAATGAGGCTTTGTCGTGGGAGTCGGCCAGCAGCACTGGCAGTTCAGTGGCGGTTGCGCCAAGGCGGTTTTTTAGTTCTGCGAGCTTGCTTTCAGAGCGCGCGGCGATGGCCCAGGAAATAGAGCCGTTAGTCCCTATATGCTCGACCAGATAGGTGGTGAGAATCTGCCCGACAAAACTGGTGGCGCCGAATACAATCAGGTCATAGGGTTTGATAGAGGTTTTATTGTTGGCGATTTCGTTAGAAGACATAAGTTATTATTCTTTTTTTGTTTTGCGTTGAATTCTGGAGCAATTGTGCCCTTAAATTTACCGGTTTTATATTCTTTTCGCCGTTGCCCCTATGCGATTCGGGCGCGAATGGCACTGCTGTACGCGAGTATAAACGTCGAGCTGCGCGAAGTCCTGCTGCGGGAAAAACCGCCATCAATGCTGGCGATTTCCGCCAAAGGTACGGTGCCGGTGTTGCAGCTGCACGATGGCGCTGTGCTGGATCAGAGCTGCGATATTATGTACTGGGCGCTGGCGCAGAATGACCCGCAGCAGTGGTTGCGCGCGGATCTCGCCGAGGCAAGCGGGGATTTAATCAGTCGCAACGACAATCAATTCAAGCGCGATCTCGACCGTTATAAATACTGGCCGCGATTTGATTGCGAGCCTCACAACTCGCCAGGTAACTCATCACAGATAACCGCTCGCGCTCAATGTGAGCTGTTTCTAGCCGAGCTGGAGCAGCACCTGAACGACCAGCCTTATCTATTGGCGGAGCAGCTGACTGTTGCCGATATTGCGCTGTTTCCATTTATTCGCCAGTTTGCCTTTGTCGACAAGCAGTGGTTTGACCAATCGCCCTATCCGGCGCTGCGTGCCTGGCTGCAACAGCTGTTGCAGCATGAGCTGTTTTTGCGAGCAATGAAAAAATCACCGCCCTGGCGCGACGGTGATGCTCCGGTGACCTTGTAAAAAACATTATTCCCAGTCGATTACCACTTTTACCTGAGCCTCGTCTGGTGCCTGCGGCGAGGGCTGGCCAAGTTTAAAGCGCAAACCCATCTCCGGAATATTGGCGCCACCAAAGGGTAACCGCGGGTTTTGATAGCGGTTAGGGCGCGCATCGCTAAACTCGCTTACCGGTGGAAAGGCG
>JALRJD010000134.1 GCA_023255165.1 Porticoccaceae bacterium
CCGTGCTGCGGGAAATGCGCGATCTGGCTGACGAAATGCGCAAGGTTATCTCTGGCAATGGCGATATCGATCAGTTTGCCGAATTACTGCATGCCGGTTGGCTGTTGAAAAAATCCCTCGGCTTTGGCATTTCCAATCAGCGTATAGACGATTGGTACAGTGCGGCGCGCAAAGCTGGCGCACAGGGAGGCAAACTGTTGGGAGCGGGCGGAGGCGGCTTCCTGTTATTAATTGCGCCGGTGGATAGACATCAGGCGATCCGCGATGCTCTGGGTAATCCGCGCGAAATTCCCTTTGAGGTGGATCGTCGCGGTAGCCGCATTATTTTTATCAGCGATCGTTACAAAACCTGAATCGCTGGTCTGGTGTCATCTTTAAATGATTTAAAGAGTCAATTTCAAGGAGAGTTGTATGAAGATATTGTTGACTGGTGGTGCGGGCTATGTGGGCAGTGCCTGCCTGCGTCTGCTCAAGCAGTCCGGCCATCAGGTTGTGGCGTTTGATAATTTGGTTGAAGGTCATCCAGCCGCGGTTGATGGCGCTGAGCTGGTGGTCGGGGATATTCGCGATACCCAGCTGCTGGAAAAGACTTTGCGCGACTATGACATTGAGGCTGTGATGCATTTTGCCGCGGCGACCAATGTCGGTGAATCGGTGGTCAACCCGGCTTACCACTACGACAATAATATTGGCGGCACCCTTTCCCTGCTCAATGCAATGGTTGCGGTGGGAGTTAAAAAAATACTTTTCTCCAGTACCTGTGCCACTTATGGGTTAAATCCGGTTAGCCCAATGGCGGAAGATGCCGCGCAGGATCCCTGCAGTCCCTATGCGCGAACCAAGCTGGCAGTGGAATGGATGATCCGGGATTTTGCTCACACCTATGGAATGGGCTTTACCATCCTGCGCTACTTTAATGCCGCCGGTGCTTCCGCAGATGGACGCTTTGGTGAATACCATCATCCTGAAACCCATCTTATTCCGCTGGTGCTGCAAGATATCCTCAATGGCCCCAAGGCGCTAAAAGTATTCGGCAATGACTATCCGACTGTCGATGGCACCTGCATTCGCGACTATGTTCATATCGACGATCTCGCCAGCGCCCATCTGCTGGCTATGGAAGCGATTGAAGACAATACCCAAGAGGTCTACAACATTGGCACCGGCAACGGGCAGTCGGTGCTGGATATTATCAAAGCCTGCGAACTGGTCTCAGGCCATCAGGTGGTCTACACAGTTGTTGAGCGCAGACCGGGTGATGCACCGGAACTGGTTGCGGATCCGCGCAAATTGCAAAGTCGTCTGGGCTGGAAACCAAAGTATCCAAAAATCGAAGATACCGTGCGAACAGCCTGGATGTGGCACAAGATTTGTCCGCAGGGCTACGGTGAAAAGTAACCGCTATATCAACAGGGATTGGTTATGAAAATTCTGGTAACCGGAGGCGCGGGTTTTATAGGTTCCCACACGGTCGACAAATTGATCGAGCTGGGTCATGAAGTGCGCATTCTCGACTGCCTTAAAAAGCCGGTGCATCTTAAGGGGATGCCGCCGTGGATCAATAAAGAGGCCGAGTTTATGCTCGGTGATGTGCGCAATAAATCCGCTCTCGAAAAAGCCATGCAGGGAGTTGATGCGATCTATCACCTCGCGGCCTATCAGGATTATCTGCCCGACCTGTCCAACTTTTTTACCACCAATGCCGTGAGTACGGCGCTGATATACGAAATTATTGTCGAGCGGAAACTGCCGGTTAAAAAAGTGATTATTGCCAGTAGTCAGTTTGTTCAGGGCGAAGGACGATATCAGTGCAGTGAATGTCATGAACAATTTACACCGCTGATGCGAGCCGAAGAAAATCTGCTTAAACGCAACTGGGAACATTATTGTCCCAACTGCGGTGTTGCCTTGAGGTGGAGCTGGACCGATGAGACCCATGTGGCTCCGCCCAATGCCTATGCGCTGTCAAAACATTCACAGGAGCAACAGGCGATTACCTTTGGTCAACGCTATGGTGTGCCGTCGGTGGCTTTGCGCTATTCCATTGTTCAGGGTGCGCGGCAATCTTTTTACAATGCCTACAGTGGCGCCTGCCGTATTTTCTGTCTCAACTATTATTTTGCCAAAGCGCCAACGCTCTATGAGGATGGCGGGCAGAGTCGTGACTTTGTCAATATTCACGACGTAGTCGCGGCCAATGTGCTGGCCCTTAGCAGCGACCAGATGAGTGGCAAGGTTTTCAATGTGGGTGGTGGCAATGCTTACACCATCAAGCAGTTTGCCGAGATTGTTCGCGACGAAGTGCAGAAGCGTCTCCCTGAGCCACTGCCGGATCCGGTTATTCCCGCAGCCTATCGCTTTGGCGACACACGCAACGCCTGTTCCGATATCTCGCGGCTTAAGGCCGTTGGCTGGAGCCCAACATTTTCGCCTGCTGATTCGGTACGGGAATATGTTGACTGGCTGTTTGCTCAAGACAATGTCGAAGATATCCTCGAATACGCTGAACAAACCATGAAGAAACTGGATGTGGTGCGCAAATCAGCCTAATTTTAAGTAGCAGAAACTGATTTTAAATTAACAATCAAATTAACAACGGACTGTTAAATGAACTGGTATTTTTTACGTCACGGGCAAATTAACTCAAACCTGAATCATGTCTATTCGGGCCGCAGCGATGAGCCGCTCAACAAGGTTGGCAGTGAGCAGGCTCAGCGTGCCGCGGAGTTGGTGGCAACAAAATCGATCGATCGGGTGATCTCAAGTCCGCTGGCCCGCGCGGGCCAGACCGCGACCATTATTG